>QHTD01000425.1 GCA_003220675.1 Candidatus Rokuibacteriota bacterium
ACGCTACCCGGAGACCCGCGAGGCTGTTGATGCCGAGCGCCGGGAACCCACGCACCTCGGCGTACCCCTCGTTCAGGAGGTTCTGGATGCGGGCGGTCAAGTCCACCGACTGGATGAAGGCGTAGCGGTTGAAGAGACGATAGGTGCCGCCGATGTCCACGCGCGTGTGGCCGCGGTTGAAAACGCCGCCGCCGTTCGGGTCGAACTGCTGCGTGACCACGTGGACCTGGCTGAAGAGCGCGAGCCGCCGGATCGGCTCCCAGGTCAGGCCGATGTTCCACCGATGCTCCGGCTCGCGCGGGATCGGATGGCGGGTCGCGAGGACCAGGCTGTTCGTGTAGGTGTAGTTGAGCGACGCGACGAGGTTGTCGAGCACGTCCACCTCGGAGGTGAACTCGATGCCGTTCGCGCGGGCCTTGCCAGAGTTCACGCCTTTCACGAACGGCGGCGTCGGAATCGTCACGAAGCTGATGAGGTTCTCGAAGTCGTTCTGGTAGAACGTCAACCCGAGGCGCGCCCGGTCCTTCCAGAGCTTCTGGTCCACACCGAAGTCCCACGAGAAGCTCACCTCGGGCTTGAGCGTGGGGTCGGAGAAGCCCGGGAAGAACAACTCGTCGAAGTTCGGCGCGCGGAAGCCCGAGCCCGCACCGCCGTGGATGCGCGTCCCCCACTCCTTGACGACGTAGGCGAGCGAGCCGCGCTCGGTGTGGTTCCGACCGAACTCGCTGTTGCCCTCCACGCGTACGCCCGTCGTCATGAAGAGCCGGTCGAAGAACCTGAGCTGCTCCTGGAAGAATCCCGACGTGGTCTCGCTGTTCGCCTCGAAGGGGGAAGAGCCCAGGCTCAGGCCCTCTTCACGGCGGTACTCGAGGCCGAACGAGCTGGTGGACCACTTGCCCACATGAAAATGGTTCACCCACTCCGCTTCGCGTCGCTCGACCTTGAAGCGTCCGGGGAACTCGCACGGCGGGAACGGACACTCGTCCGCCATGTCCGGGAGATCGATGAACGTGATCGTGTTCGTGTAGCGCCCGAGGCGCAGGTCGCTCTCCCACCACGTGACCGGCTGCGTGTGGCCCGCGAGCGCCATCACGTACGTCTCGCTGATGTTCCGATTGTTGCTGTCGATGACCGGGTCGATCGGCAGGGGGCCAAAGTTCGTGGAGACGAACTTGACCGGGAGCCCGGTGATCGTCCGGTTGTAGCGGAGCGTATAGCTCACCGAGCTGTTGCCCGGCAGGACCAGGCCGAGGCGCGTGTTGACGGCGTTCTGGTCCGAGTCGTCGTTCTTGAAGTGGCCGTTCGACTCGAGGTGCGACGCCGAGAACGAGTAGTCGAAGATCCCATAGCTCCCGCCGTGGCTCGTGCGCGTCGCGTACGTGTCGTAGTTGCCGGCCTCCTGCGAGAAATACCCGGAGAAGGGCCCCTTGCCCTTCTTGGTGATGATGTTGATCACGCCGCCGATCGCGTCCGCGCCGTAGAGCGTGGACTGCGGACCGCGGATCACCTCGATGCGCTCGATCAGATCGGGCGAGAGGTCGGACAGCTCGGCCTGGCCGAGCGTCGTGCTCTTCACCCGGACGCCGTCGACGAGCACCTGGACCTGGCTCGAGTTGGCGCCGCGGATGGTGATGGACGACGTCTTCCCGAGGGTGCCTGAGCGTCGGATCTCCACGCCGGGGACGCGCCGCAGGGCCTCGTCCACCGTGGCGTAGTGGTACGTGCGGAAGTCGTCCTCCGTGACGACGCTCACGCTTGCGCCGATTTCCTCGGCAGGCGTCTCGATCTTCGTCGCCGTGACCACCACCGGCTCCAGCTTCTTCGCTTCCTGCGCCGCACCGGGCGCCGCCACCGTGAGACCCACGAGAATCATCGGAACCAGTCGTCGCTTCACTGCTCCCCTCCTTTTCCGCGAAAGG
>QHTD01000296.1 GCA_003220675.1 Candidatus Rokuibacteriota bacterium
CACCACTATCAGCGCGCCCTGCAGATCACGCCCGATGACGCCGACGCCCACATCCACTGGGGGCTCGCGCTCGCTCAGCAGGGCAGGCTGGCCGAGGCGATCGAGCATTATCGGCAGGCGCTGCGCATCAACCCGGGCCACGCCGACGCCCAGTCCAACCTGCTCAATGCTATCCGGGGGCTAGACAGGCGGAAGTAAATCGGACCCGGTTCTTCTCCTTCAAGACGAGCACTCAGCTCGCCTCCACTGGCGTGACGACGAGCTCGATTCTCTCCCGGTCCCGGATGACGGCGACGGTCGTGGCCGCGCCTATCGAGGCCCCAGCCAGTGCGCGCTGCAAGTCGTCCACCGTCGCGACGGGGCGGCCGCCGATGGCGACGACCGCGTCACCCTCACGCAGGCCCGCCCGCGCCGCGGGACTCTCGGGCTCGACGGACAGTACTTCTGCCGCCTGCGCGATCATGAGACCGAAGCTGTGCGCGAGGCGCCGATCGAGGGGGCGCGTCTGCGCACCGATGCCAAGCCAGGCGCGCCGGACACGGCCTCCCGCAAGCAGCTGAGCTATCACCCATTGTGCGGTATCGACCGGGATCGCGAAGCTCAGGCCCTGCGCCATGGCGATCACCGCGGTGTTGATGCCCACGACGCGTCCCTGGGAATCCACGAGCGGGCCTCCCGAGTTGCCCGGGTTCAGCGCGACGTCGGTCTGGATCACGGCGTCGATCAGCCGGCCCGTCCTGCTTCGGAAGGAGCGCCCGAGGGCGCTCACCACCCCTGTCGAAACGGTGGACTGAAAGCCGTAGGGGTTCCCGATGGCCACCACGAGCTGGCCGACACGCAGTGCCGCCGATTGCCCGAGCGCGGCGATCGGCAGGCCCGTGTCATTGACGCGGATGAGCGCCAGATCGGTTGAGGGATCATCGCCGACGAGCACCGCCCCGAGCGTCCGACCGTCCGTCAGCGTGGCCTCGAGCCGGCCGGCGCCGTGGACCACGTGGCTGTTCGTGACGACGTAGCCATCCGGCGCGACGATGACGCCCGAACCGGCTCCCGCCGTCGCGGAGCGACTGCCCCCTGGACGGGGCCCCGCCGAGATGCTGACAACGGCCGGCCCCACGCGCTCGACCACCGAGATGACGACTCGAGAGTAGGCGTCCAGGAGCCCGCTGTCGTCCGTCTTCCCCTCAGTCACGCCCTCTCCACCTCCACCCCCTTAGATGCAGCAGGGGTCAGCCTCGGCCCTTCCATGGCCCGGTGATCAGCCGGGCGCCACGATGCCAGGTGACGTAGGCCCAGGCCCACTCGAACAGCACCAGGAAGCGGTTGCGGAAGCCGATCAGGAACGTGATGTGGACGAGAAGCCAGGCGAGCCACGCGACGAGCCCGGACAGCCTGAGCCGGCCCACGACCGCGACGGCCGCCGCGCGCCCGATCGTCGCCATGCTGCCCTTGTCGCGGTAGCGGAACTGGCGGGTCGGCTTGCCGCGGAGCCGTCTCAGCACGTTGTCCGCCACCGTGCGTCCCTGCTGGATGGCCACGGGCGCCATGCCAGGCAGCGGCGTGCCCGTTTGGTGCAGGAACGCGCACATGTCGCCGACGGCGAAGGCCTCGGGATGACCCGAGATCGAGAGGTCTGGCTCGACGAGCACGCGGCCGGAGCGATCGAGAGGCGCCCCGAGAGTCTGGGCCAGCGGCGCCGCGGCCACGCCGGCGGCCCAGAGGACGGTACGGGCGCGGATCTGCTTGCCGCCGAGCCATACCGCGTCCGCGGTCACGCGCGTGACGATGGCATTGGTGCACACCTCGACACCGATACGCCGGAGAGCGTCGTCCGCGCGGCGTGACAGCGATTCGGGGAAGGTGGGGAGGATGCGCGGCCCGCCTTCGAGGAGGATGATGCGCGCCTTGGTCGGGTCGATCACGCGAAAGTCGCGGGCGATGGTCCGACGCGAGATCTCGCCGAGGGCGCCCGCCAGCTCGACGCCCGTGGGACCGCCGCCAATGACCACGAACGTGAGGAGCGCCTGCTGCTCGGCGCCGTCGGACTCGCGCTCGGCGGCCTCGTAGGCCAGCAGGACGCGGCGGCGGATCTCGAGCGCGTCTTCCAGCGACTTGAGCCCTGGGGCCAGCACTTCCCAATCATCGTGGCCGAAGTACGAGTGGCTGGCCCCTGCCGCGAGCACGAGCGCGTCGTAGCCCATCTCGCCTCGATCGAGCACGAGGCGGCGGTTGGCCAGATCCACCCTTTCGATCTCCGCGAGGAGGACCGTGATGTTGGTGGCCTTGCGCAGGACGGACCGGAGCGGCACCGCAATGTCGGAGGCGTTCAATGCCGCCGTGGCGACCTGGTAGAGCAGCGGCTGGAAGAGATGGTGGTTACGCCGGTCCAGGAGGGTGACCCGCAAGGGCCGATGGGCCAGCGCCCGTGCGGCGTACAGCCCACCGAAGCCGCCACCCACGATCACGACGTGCGGCAGGGATCGAGTTACAGGCGCGGCCCGCTCCGAGCCTTTGGTTGCCATCACGTGCTGGTGGGGCCTATGATCGAGCCGTTCGACAACTCAACGATGAGGAGGATGACATGGGAGCGCGTGCGAATGCCCTCGCGAAGCAGTTCGAGGAGGCGAGCCAGGCCATGACCGACGCCCTCGGGCGCCTGAGCGACGCGGACTGGCGCAAGGCCACGTCGGCCGAGAAGTGGACGGTCGGCGTGGCGGCGCATCACGTCGCCATGGGACACGCGGCCATCGCCAACCTGATCAAGAATGTCGCCAGCGGGCAGTCCGTCCCGAATATGACGATGGCGATGCTCGACGAGATGAACGCGAAGCACGCGCGCGAACATGCCAAGTGCACGAAGGCCGAGACCCTGGAGCTGCACAAGAAAAACGCGGCCACGGCGGCCGGCATGGTTCGCGCGCTCTCGGACGCGGAGCTCGACCGCAGTGGCAGCGTCCTCAAGGGTATACCGCCCATGACCGCTCAACAGGCCGTGGAGCAGATCCTCATCGGCCACGTCAAGGAGCACCTCGGCAGCATCCGCACCACCGTCGGCGCCAGGTGATGCCGATAAGCTGACTGCTCGACCGCCTGACGTGTATCGGGATGGCATCATCGCGGGCCTCCTCGGCGCCGCGGGCGTCGCAGTGTGGTTCCTTGTCCTGGACGTGATCGGCGGCAAGCCGTTGCTTACGCCAACCATCCTCGGAGTGGCGGTGTTCCGGCGCCGAGCCGACGCCGACCTCCTGCAGACGATCCCCGTCTCCCTCGAGCTGGTCGTGATGTTCACATTCGCGCACATTCTCGTGTTCGTCGCGATCGGCGTCGTGACCTCGTTGCTTCTTACCGTTGCAGGGCAACACCCTGGCTTCGTCTTCGGCCTCCTGCTGCTGTTCGTGCTCGAGTCCGGGTTCAACGCGGCCGCGGCGGTGTTTGCAGAGCCGGTCCTACGAATGCTGTCCTGGCCGTCGGTCTTCGTCGCCAACCTGCTGGCGGCGGCCGCCATAAGTGGTTATTTCTGGCTCCGGCGGCGCGCGCCGTCCCGGCGGTAACGCCTGGCGTGGACCCGGTCGATGGTGGAGGACGGGCACAGACGCGTCAAGGGGCGAGAGAGACGCGGCGCGTGGTGGCGGTTCGCCCGTACTTCTGGTATGGTCCGGGCGTTTTCACACAGGAGGCGATGATGAGTCGTAACGCGGACCTCGACCGGCGAACCTTCCTCAAGCGTGTGGGCGCCGCCGGCGCGGGCGCCGTCATCGCATCGCGGCTGCCCGCCCCGGACCCGGCATCCGCGCAGGACGCCACCGTCAAGCCCGATCCGAGCGCCCGGCGTGGCGGCACGCTGCGCTTCGGCGTCCACACCGCGCCCGCCCACTTCGACGTCCACCAGTCGGGGACCGTCGCGAACATCGGCGCCCAGTCCCCCATGTACGACTACCTGATCCGCCGCGATCCGCGGGACGGCCAGACGATCATTCCCGACCTCGCCCAGCGCTGGGAGATCTCGCCCGACGGTAAGAAGTACACCTTCCACCTGCGACGTGGGGTGAAGTTCCACGACGGCGCCGACTTCACGGCGGAGGACGTCAAGGCGACCTACGAGCGGATCGCCTCCCCCCCGAAGGGCGTGGTCATCCCGCGCACGCCGCTCTTCTCGGCGGTGACCGACATCGTCGCCCTCGACCCCTACCGCATCGAGTTCCGGTTGAAGGAGGCGCGGCCCCGGCCCTTCATGCTCGGCGCCTTCGCGAGCGGCTGGAACATCATCGTCCGCAAGAAGACCCTCGAGGACAACGCCGGCAACCTCCGGCAGGTGATGGCCTACCCGGGCACCGGGCCCTTCCGTCACGTCTCGCGGAAGGACAAAGAGGTCTGGATCATGGAGCGCAACCCCGACTACTGGAACAAGGGGCTACCCTACGTCGATCGGCTCGAGGTCTACCACATGCCGCCGTTCTCGCCCGAGCTCGGCTCCGCGCTCCTGACCGGCAAGCTCGACTACGGGCGGCTGCTCGATCCGGTGAGCTGGCGCAAGGCCAAGGAGACGCCGGGCATGACGGCGGCGGAGTTTCCCCAGAGCGTCATCCAGGCGGTCTTCATCAATAACAAGAAGGCGCCGCTCGGCGATCCACGCGTCCGCCGCGCGATGCACCTGGCGCTCGACCGTCACGCCCTCGTCGACGTGGTCAGGGACGTCGCCCCCATGCTGGTCGGCGGCTTCGTGTACCCGTTCCACGAGCTCTCGACGCCGGCCGCGGAGCTGGTCAGCAAGCGCCTCGGCTACCAGAAGGACACGAAAGCGGCCGTCCAGGAGGCAAAGCGGCTCATGGCCGAGGCCGGGCACGCCGGCGGGATCAAGAACCTGACGTTCCTCGTGCGCGATGCGGCCACCTTCAAGCTCTGGTCGGTGGCTATCCAGGCGATGCTCAAGGAGACGCTCAACATCGAGACCAATCTCAGGACCGTGCAGATCTCCCAGTGGTTCGAGGAAGCGGCGGCCGGCAACTTCGACCTCGGGATCAGCGCGATCGTCTCGACGCTCATGGACCCGTCCGACTACTTCAGCGCCTGGTACGGCAAGGACGGCCCCCAGAACTATTCGAACTGGACCAACCCGGCCTTCCACGACCTCGCGAGTCAGATCGAGCGCGAGGTGGACGACGGCCGGCGCAAGACCATGGTGCGCCAGGCGGAGGAGATTCTCGAGAAGGACCCGCCGCTCCTGCCCGTCTCGTACGAGAAGATCTACGATGCGTGGCACAACAAGGTGCGCGGTCAGAACCCGTCCACGTTCTTCGGGATCTACGACGTGGTGCGCTGGGACACGGTCTGGGTGACCAGCTAGGTCGCGGCTCGTCGGGTGCGAAAGTACCTGCTGCGCCGCGCGGCGTTCGGGCTCTCCACGCTGATCGGGGTCTCCCTGATCATCTTCGTCGTGCTGAGGATCCTGCCCGGCGACCCGCTCGTCGCGATGTTCGGGCTGGAGGGCTTCGCGAAGCTCGCCCCCGACGATCGCGCGCGGATCATGGAGGATCTCGGGCTCAGCGACCCGCTGCCCGTCCAGTACGCGCGCTGGATGCACGACATCACTACGGGCAGCCTCGGCAGGTCGTTCTTCAGGGGCGAGAAGGTCTCGGAGATCATCCTCCACCGCGGGCCGCTCAGCGCGGAGATCGGCCTGCTGGCCGTGCTGATCTCGTGGCTCGTGGGCCTCCCGGTCGGCATCATCAGCGCGTTCCGCCCGAACAGCCTGTCGGACAACGTCGCGCGGTCGCTCTCGATCCTGTTCCTGGCCATCCCCGGCTTCTGGCTGGGGATGCTGATCGTCCTCGCCACCCTCTTCTGGTTCAACTACAAGACGCCGCTCGTTGTCGTGCACCTGTGGCAGGATCCGTGGGCAAACCTCCAGCTCATCGTCGGACCCGCCATCGTGCTGGGCCTGGGGCAGGGCGCCTACATCGCCCGCATGGCGCGCTCGTGCCTCCTCGAGGTCATCCGGGAGGACTACGTTCGCACGGCGCGCGCCAAGGGCCTGAAGGAGGCGCTCGTCGTCATGCGGCACGCGCTGCCGAACGCGCTCCTGCCCGTCATCACGCTCTCCGGGATCTTGATGGGCTTCGTCCTCGGCGGGTCCGTCGCCGTCGAGCAGGCGTTCGGCGTGCCGGGGCTCGGCCGCGCGCTCGTCGTCGCGGTGATCGAGCGCGACACGATCGTCGTGCAGAACCTGGTCATGCTCTACGCCGTCATCTTCGTCTTCATCAACGTCGCGGTGGACCTGAGCTACGCCTGGCTCGACCCGCGCATCCGCTACCGCTGACCCGTGACCGACGCGCGAGTGGGGGTTCGGGCGGCGCTGGCGGTGGGGCGCGTGGAGCCTCTGCCCGAGCGCTCCGTCACACGCGAGCTGGCGGGCTTCGCCCGTCGCAACCCGATGGCGGCGGCGGCCGGCCTCGTCGGCCTGCTCATCGTCGTTATGGCGATCACCGCGCCGCTCATCGCGCCGTCCGATCCGCTCAAGACCGACTTCCGTCGGATGGCGAACCCGCCCGACGCCCGGAGCTTCTTCGGCACGGACCAGGTCGGCCGCGACACGCTGAGTCGCGTCATCTACGGCGCGCGCTCGTCGCTCATCGTCGCGTTCGCCTCCGTCCTGCTCGGGACGACGGTGGGCGCCCTCTGGGGCGTGGCCAGCGGCTACCTCGGGGGACGGTTCGACCTCGTCAGCCAGCGGATCACGGAGGTCTTGCAGTCCTTTCCCGACCTGATCCTGGCCATGGCGATCTCGATGGCGATCGGCACCGGCATGCCCGCCGTGATCGTCGCCATTGCGATCACGCGGATCCCGTTCGGCAACCGCGTGATCCGCTCGGTCGCCCTCACCATCCGGGAGCTCGCGTACGTCGAGGCCGCGCGCGCCGCCGGTGGCTCGGCGCTCCGGGTGATGACGCTCCACGTGCTACCGCAGTGCGTGGCGCCCTACCTCGTGCTGGCCACCGCCCACCTCGGGGTCGCCATCATCATCGAGGCGGCGCTCGGCTTCCTCGGTGTCGGGATCCCGCCGCCGACACCGACGTGGGGCAACATGCTGGCCGACTCGCTGACGTCGCTGGTGCCGCACTGGTGGCTGGTCTTCTTCCCGGGACTCGCCATCACCGTCACCGTGCTCGCGTTCAACCTCTTCGGCGACGGGATCCGCGACACGCTCGACCCGCGGCTGTCGCCGGCGTTCCTCCGGATGATGGCGGGCGGGCGTCGCGGCTGACGCGCGCTGAAACGAGGAGCCTACGGCTGGAGTGGCGCGGTGCCGCTCCGGGACCCACCCGCGCACAGGTGCTCCCGGCGCGGGATCTGGTGGTGCTGGGGGAAGGAAATCGTCCGTTCCCGGAGCCAGGCGGCCTGGACGCGGAAGGCCTCCTGCTCTTCTTTGACCCAGCTGTCGCAGTCGCCTTCCCTGAAGCGCCCACTCTGCTGCTGGACGTAGTGGACGAGCTCGTGGAGCAGGATGCTCGTGTGATAGTCGTTCCCGTGCACGTCGAGCCGGTCGTCGAGGAAAATCGTGTTCCCGTGCAGGTACATCGCCAGCACCGGACACTTCGGTTGGCCATCGCACATGATGTCGGCGATGAGCCGCGGCTGGACGAACTCGACACGCGGCGCGGTATCCGGTACGGCGTACCCCGACGTCGCGTGAATCCACGCGAAGAGAACCGCGACCAGCGCGTCGATCTAGGACCCGCCTTTCGCGATACGCAATCGACGTGTCTCCGAATGAAATTGTGGCAAGGATCGACGCGCCGCGCAAAATTTTCTTTTGGAATCCCCTTGCCCAGCACTCTCGAGGTCACTACAATCCGGACTCACCAGTCCAAGTTGCCCGCCGCCCGAGGGAGGTGATGACCAAGTGACCTGGGAAAC
>QHTD01000297.1 GCA_003220675.1 Candidatus Rokuibacteriota bacterium
GAGATCATGGCGAACCCGGACTCGCTCACCGGCCGCTACCTGGCGGGCGCCCTCGAGATCCCGGTGCCGGCGACGCGGCGGAAGGGGAGCGGCCACGCCATCACGATCCACAACCCGCGCGAGCACAACCTCAAGGGGATGCCCGTGCGGATCCCGCTCGGGACCTTCACGAGCGTCACCGGCGTCTCGGGGTCCGGCAAATCGACGCTGGTCAACGACATCCTGTACCGCGCGCTCGCCCAGATGCTCCACCGGGCCCAGGATCGCCCCGGCACGCACGACCGCATCGAGGGCGCCCAGCGCGTCGACAAGGTCGTGGACATCGACCAGTCGCCGATCGGCCGCACGCCGCGCTCGAACCCCGCCACCTACACCGGGGTGTTCACGTTCATCCGGACGCTCTTCGCGCGCACGCCCGAGGCGCGCATGCGGGGCTACCAGCCGGGCCGGTTCTCGTTCAACGTCAAGGGCGGCCGGTGCGAGGCGTGCCAGGGCGACGGGCTCGTGAAGATCGAGATGCACTTCCTCGCCGACGTCTACGTGACGTGCGACGTCTGCAAGGGCCGCCGTTACAACCGCGAGACGCTCGACGTCCGCTACAAGGGGATGTCGATCGCCGAGGTCCTCGACATGACAGTCCGCGAGGCGCTCGGGTTCTTCGAGGCGGTGCCGGTGATTCGGGCCAAGCTCCAGACCCTCGATGACGTCGGGCTCGACTACATCCGCCTGGGGCAGTCGGCGACGACATTATCGGGGGGAGAGGCGCAGAGGGTGAAGCTCGCCACGGAGCTGTCACGGCGAGCAACAGGAAGGACGCTGTACATCCTCGACGAACCGACGACGGGATTGCACTTCGCCGATATTCAAAAGCTCCTGGACGTGCTCAACAAGCTCGTGGATCAGGGCAACACGGTCGTGATCATCGAGCACAACCTCGACGTGATCAAGACCGCGGACTGGATCATCGACCTCGGGCCGGAAGGGGGTGACGAGGGCGGTCGGGTCGTGGCCACGGGCACCCCCGAGGAGATCGCGCGCCAGGCCACCCGCTCGTACACTGGCCAGTTCCTCCGAACGCTCCTCGAGCGCGGATAGCGGGCGTGCGGCGGACCAAGATCGTTTGCACCCTCGGGCCTGCCAGCGGCAGCCGAGCCGAGCTCGACCGCCTCGTCGCCGCGGGCATGGACGTCGCCCGCGTGAACTTCTCCCACGGCACCCACGCCGAGCACGCCGAGGTCATCCGGCTGATCCGCGAGGGTGAGGCTCGCTGGGGCCGACCGATCGCGATTCTTCAAGATTTGCAGGGGCCGAAGATCCGGCTCGGCACCTTCGGCCCCGCGGGCGGCGCGCGGGTCGATCTCGAGCCCGGCCAGATTTTCACGCTCTGCGCGAAGCCCGTCGTGGGCACGGCGGAGCGCGCGTCGCTGAACCACCCCGAGTACCTCACGAACGTGCATCCGGGCGACCAGATCTGGATGGACGACGGGATGGTCCAGCTCCGCGTCGAGGAGGCGTCGCCCGAGGAGGTACGTTGCCGCGTCGTCGTCGGCGGGCGCCTCAGCGATCACAAGGGGATCTCGCTCCCGCGCGTGCCGCTGCCCGTCTCGTGCCTCACCGACAAGGACCGCGAGGACCTCCGTTTCGGCCTCGCGCACGGCGTGGACTTCGTCGCCGTCTCGTTCGTGCGGTCGGAGGCGGACATCGCGGAGGTGCGTGGCTCCCTGCACGAGCTCGGTGCCGACGTACCGATCGTCGCCAAGCTCGAGCGCCACGAGGGCATCGTGAACCTCCCCGGCATCCTGCGATCGGTCGCGGCGGTCATGGTGGCGCGCGGCGACCTCGGCGTGGACGTCCCGATCGAGGACGTGCCCCATCTCCAGAAGGAGATCATCCGGCAGGCGCGGGAGGCGGGTGTGCCGGTCATCGTGGCGACGCAGATGCTGGAGTCGATGGTCACCCACCTCCGGCCGACGCGGGCCGAGGTCTCCGACGTCTCGACGGCGATCTTCGACGGCGCCGACGCGCTCATGCTGTCCGCCGAGACGGCGACGGGCCGCTATCCGTCAGAAGCGGTCGAGGTCATGGCCCGCGTCGCCGTGCGCGCCGAGCGGGAGGTGCTGGCGGTCGAGGCCCCGCGCCGGCCGCTCCACGACGTCGGCTTTCCCGAGGCGCTCTCGGACGCGGCCTCCCAGGCCGCGCACGCGCTCGGGGCGCACGCGATCGTCGCATTCACGCAGTCGGGCTCCTCGGCGCGCCTCATCTCCCGCGCACGCCCGAGGGTGCCGATCATCGCGCTGACGCCGTTCGTCGAGGTCCAACGGCGGCTCGCCCTGTCGTGGGGAGTGGACTCGCGGCTCATCCGCAAGGTCCAGACGACCGACGAGATGATCGAGGAGGTCGAAGCGACGCTGCTGCGCGACGGGTCGGTCACGCCGGGCGATGTCCTCGTCATCATCTCCGGCTCGCCCATGTGGGTTGCAGGGACGACGAACCTCCTGAAGCTCCACCGCGTGGGCGAGCGTCGCTGAGGCCGGCGGTGCGGCGTCCGGGCCTCGCGCGCTTCGTCCCGGTGCTCCTGGCGCTCGTCGCCGTCTGGGGCACGGGCGGGCTCGCGCTCTCGCGGCGCGCGGCGGAGCGCTACGACGCCGCGGTGGGCGATACCCTCGCGGCCTTGAGCGCGCTCGTCAACGCGACGCAGAACGAGCTGCGCCGCGAGGCCGGGATCCTCGCGAAGGACCCGGCGATCGTCGAGGGCGCACTCAAGAGCGACTGGGCGACTCTGGCGCGCGGCGCCTCGCCCCGGATGCTCGCGCTCACGCTGGAGCGGATCGCCGACCTGCTCCTGGTGGTCGACGCGAGCGGCGCGCCGCTCGTCCAGGTGCCCCCGATGCCGCGGGTCGAGGGCCTCGGGATCCCGCGGCCCACCGAGGCCGTCGCGCGCGTCGCCGTCGTGAACGACCGCGCCTACCTCCTCGGCCTGGCACCGCTGCCCGCCGGGATGGTCGTGGTCGGCCGACGCGTCGAGTCGCTCGACCGGCTCCTCGCGGGGCTGCCGTCGCGGCCGGCGGTCGTGGTGGTGGCCGGCGACCTGGCCATCGGCGGAACGCTGCCCGGCGTCCCCGCGCGCGGCTGGCTGGACGCCGCGCGGGCGGGACACGTCGCGGTCAACGGCCAGCCGTGGCTCGTGCGGCCGCTCGCCGGGGTGGCCGGCGGGAGTCTCTGGGCGCTGGTCTCCGAGGGGAACCGGCGCGCCGCCGAACAGTGGTTCTGGTTCTGGTGGGCCCTCTCGCTCGTCGCCGCGGTCGGCGTGGCTGTCGCCGCGGGGTCCGTGGGATCATCGAAGGGGGCCGCGACGGCCGCTCCTACTCCCCCGTTGGGGGTGGCGCGGGCGAAGCCCGCGCTCGCAACGAAGCCCCCGCTCGAAACGGAGTCAGTCCCACCTGCTCCCACGGAACGGCTACGCCCAGAGCTCGAGGCGCTCTACGCCGTCGCGGTCGCGACGGGCAACGGCGACGATCTCGTGGTCGCCGCCGAGCGCACGCTCGAGGTCGCCTGCGGCGTCGCGCGGATGGCGGTCGGCGGGCTCTTCCGCTTCGACCCCGCGGCGCGGGCGCTCGCGCTCGTCGCTCATCGGGGCCTCTCGCCGAAGGACGCTGCCGAGCTGCGCGTGCGACCGCTGGACGAGAGCCACGTCGGCGAGGCCGTGCGCGCGGGCCATCTCGTCGTAACCGACCTGACGCGCTCGCGCGTGCTCACGCCCGCGGTGCGAGAGCGGGTCGCCGCCGGCGGCTATCACACCCAGCTCGCGCTGCCGATCACCGTGGACGACCGGATCTGGGGCGTCATGGCGCTGATCTCCAGGGAGCCGCGCACGTTCGACGGCGAGGAGCTGACACTCCTGCAGGCGGTCGCCCACCACGTCGGCCAGGCCGTCGCGCGCGCCGCCCTCTTCGGGGAGACCCGCGCGACGACCCGGCGCCTGGAGACGCTCACGCGGCTCGCGCAGACGCTCACGGCGACGCTGTCGCTCGACGAGGTGCTCCAGCGCGTGGTGGACGCGGCCGCCGAGCTGTTCGACTCGAGCGTCGCGAGGCTCTGGCTCGTCGAGGACGACGGTGAGCACGTCTCGCTGCGGGCGTCGGTCGGCGCGCGGGCGTCGGTGGAGGGGCCACGCCGGGTCCGCGTCGGCGAGGGGCTCGTCGGAACGGTTGTCGCCACGCGTGAGCCCCTGACGGTGTCCGACGTCCTCAACGACCCGCGCACGCGCAACGTCGAGGAGCTCCGTGCGGAGGGCACGGCGTCGGCCGCGATCGTTCCACTCCTGATCGGCGACCGGGTGCTCGGGGCGCTGTCGGTCGGCGTGCGCGAGCGACACGAGTACACCGGCGAGGAGCTCAGCGTGCTTGCCTCGCTCACCCTCCACGCCGCGAACGCGATCAACAACGCCCGCCGGTACTCGGAGGAAAGCGCCCGACGCGCGTACCTCAGCGCGCTCCTCGAGATCAACACGAAGATCGGGAGCATGGCGCCGACGGAGACGCTGCTCGCGTCGATCGCCGACGAGGCGGCGCGGCTCCTCGACGTGGACAACGCCGGCTTCCGGCTGCTCGACGGCGAGGACCTCGTCCTCGCCGGTCTCGCCGGCACGGCGTCGCAGACGATGGTCCGTCCGCGGATGCGGGTGGGCGAGAGCCTGAGCGGCAAGGTGGTGGCGACCGGCCGGACGCTGATCTGCGAGATCCAGAGCGTCCCGGACGTCGTCCCCGACCATCTCGACGCGGACCGGCGGCTCGGCTACACGATGTTCCTCGGCGTGCCGTTGAGGGTGGGCGACCGGACGATCGGCGTGTTGACCTTCCGCGCGCGACGCGCGTTCACCGCGCGCGACCGGGAGATCGCCGAGGCGTTCGCCGACCAGGCCGCGATCGCGCTCGACCACGCGCGGCTCTACCGCGAGGCCACGCGCCAGGCCGCCGAGGCGACGCGCCGGCGGCTCGAGGCTGAGGAGCTGGCGCGCCTGGCGAAGACGCTCACCGAGAGCCTCGAGGTCGGCGCGGTCGGCAACCGCATCGTCGAGAGCGTTCTCACGCTCTTCGCCGCCCGGTCGTCCGGGCTCTGGGTCCTGCAGTCCGACGGCTCGCTCACCCTGCTCGCGGTCGGTGGCACGAGCCGCGAGACGCTGCGGGTCGGCCACCTGCTGCCCCCTGGCGTCAGCGTGTCCGGGCGTGCCGTCGCCGAGGGGCGGACGGTGGCGTCTGCCGACATCCTCAGCGACCCCGTCCTCGTCCTGACGGACGATCTGCGGGACGCGATCCGCGCCGCGGGCGACGGCTCCCTCGTCGCGGTCCCGCTCCGGGTGAAGGCTCGCCTCATCGGCACGCTGGCGCTCGCCGACCGCGTCGGCCGCGTCTTCACGGAGGCGGAGGTCGAGCTGCTCCAGGCGTTCGCCGACCAGGCGGCGCTCGCGCTGGAGAACGCCCGCCTGTTCTCGCTCGAGACCGCGCGGCGCGCGCAGATCGCGACGCTCGCCGAGATCGAGCGCGGGTTCGCGACCGAGCTGGACCCGGAGCCGCTGCTCAGGATGGTCGTCGAGCGGGCGAAGCGCCTCTTCGACGCCAACGGCGTGATCTACCTGATGGAGGACGGACGCGCCCTCGTCCCGCGCGCGTGGACCGAGGGGAGCCCCTTCCAGGGCGTGACGGTCCCGTTCGGCCAGGGCGTGGTCGGGTCCTCCGCGCAGCTCGGGCACGGGCTCATCGTCAACGACTACCCCAGCTCGCTGCTCGCGCGCCCGCGGGGAAAGAAGGACGTCGGCGTCCGGCGGGCGATGGCGCACCCCCTCACGGTCCAGGACCGGCTCCTCGGCGTCATCGCCCTGCACCGGACGGGCAATGGCGCGGCGCCGTTCCTCCAGGAGGACCTCGAGGTCTTGAAGTCCTTCGCCGGCCGGGCGGCGATCGCGCTCGAGAACGCGCGGCTCTACCGCGAGGCGCGGGAGCGCGCCGAGCGGCTCGCGGCGCTCGAGGAGGTGAACCGCCTCGTCTCCTCGTCGCTCAAGATCGACGAAGTCTTGACGAACATCGCCGCGGCGGTCGCGCGGTTCTTCGACGCGCCCTACGTGAGCGTGTGGGTGCTCGACCCGGCGAGCCGCCGCCTCTCGCGCTGGCTGGTCCACGGCGACCCGGCAGTCGCCGGCAAGCTCGAGCGCGAGCTGCCCCTTGGCGAGGGCTCCATCGGCTGGGTCGCGCTCCACCGGCAGCCGATCTTCTGGGCGGACGCCGCGAAGGACCCGCGGGTGGCGGACGGCGCCCGGCTCGTGCGCCGCGGCCTCCGCTACGTCACGGCGTACCCGATCGCCATGGGCGAGAGCGTGCTGGGCGCGTTCGCCGTCCACCGCGCCGCGCCCTCGCCGGTCACCCCGGAGACGGCGTCCCTGCTCGGTTCGCTCGCGGCGCAGGCCGCGATCGCGCTCGAGAACGCCCGGCTCTACTCGGAGACCGCGCGGCGCCTGGAGGAGACGGGCGCGCTGCTCGAGGTCGTCGAGATCCTCAACTCCACGCTCGACACGAAGCGACTGCTCAAGCGCGTCGCGATCAAGATTGCCCAGGTGTGCCGCGTCGACCGCTGCTCGCTCGTGCTGTGGGAGGGCGGCCAGGTCGCGCCGCTCGTGTCGCAATACGCCGACGGCCGGAAGGCTCCCGCGCAGTGGGTCGCCTTCCAGGCGGTGGCCTCGCGGCCGTTCCTCGAGATCCCGGCGAACGCGCGTGCCCGCGAGACGCGCCGCCCGGTGGTCGTGAACGACGCGCGTGAGAGCGACCTCGTGCCGCGCGAGTGGCTCGAGACCTTTGGCCTGAAGTCCTACCTCGTCGTGCCGATGATCCGGCAGGACCAGGTCATCGGCGTCATGACGCTGGACCACTGTGAGCGGCCGGTGCCCTTCGAGCCGTCGCAGGTGGACCTCGCGATGACGATCGCGGGCCAGCTCGCGCTCTCGCTGGAGAACACCCGCCTCTACACGGAGGTCCAGGAGCGCCTCCGCGAGGCGACGACGCTCATGAACGTCGGCCAGATTCTCTCGCGGCCGGGGCCCGCCGCCGAGCGGATGCGGCAGGTGGCGAGGGAGGTCGCGCTGGCGTTCGGCGCCGACATGGTCGGCGCGTACTTCCTCGACGAGCGGAAGGAGACGCTCGCGCCGCTGGGCGGCTACCACGTGCCGCCGGAGCTCCTCGCGTGGTTCACGACGCGGCCGATCGTGCTCGCGCGGGTACCCGAGCTGCTGTCGGCGTGGCGCGAAGGCCGCGCCGTGTGGAGCTCCGACCCCCTGAACGATCCGCGCTTCGATCGCGACTGGTTGGGCGCGCTCCCGCCGCACTCGATACTCCTGGCGTCGGCGACCGCGCGCCGCGAGCCGATCGGCGCGCTGCTCGTCGTCTGGTGGCGGCCGGGACGCCAGTTTCAGCCCTCCGAGGCCCGCCTCATCGAGGGCGTCGCCGCGCAGGTGGGCCTCGTGATGGAAAACGCGGAGCTGGCCCGCCAGAGCGAGGTCAAGCTGCGGCAGACGGAAACGCTGCTCGCCGTGAGCCGCACGTTCTCCTCGACGCTCGACCTCCAGGCCCTGCTGCGCCATTTCCTCCGTCGCGTCGCGCGGGCCGTCGACGCGGATGCCGGCGGCGTCTGGCTGCGTGAGGGCGACGGGGAGTGGCTGGAGCCCGTCGTCGGCTACCGCCTGCCGCCGGAGCACCTGGAGCAGCTCCGCACGATCCGGCTCTCGCTCGTGCAGGACCCGTTCCTGGCGGAGGCGGCGCGCACGAGGCGGCCCCTCTCCTCGTCGGACGTGGCGGCGGATCCCCGCGCCTCGGCGGTCGTGCGGGACGTGCTGCCGCACCGGAGCCAGCTCTTCGTGCCGATCGTCGCCAAGGAGCGAGTGATCGGCGGGTTCGGCCTGATCTGGTACGAGCGCGCGTGCGAGTTCTCCGAGAGCGAGCTGGCGCTGATGGAGGCGATCGCCAACCACGCGGGCGTGGCGATCGACAACGCGCGGCTCTTCGAGGAGAACCGCCGGCAGGTCCAGGAGCTCTCGGTCCTCCTCGAGTTGTCGCAGGCCGTCACGGGCCAGCTCGAGCGGGCGGCGCTGATCGACGCGATCCACGCCCAGGTGGCGCGCGTGCTCGACGCCCGCAACATGGTCGTCGCGCTCCACGACGAGGAGCGGCACGAGTTCGAGGTCGTGCGCCGGCTCGCGGGCGGCGTGCCCGACGTGCAGCCCCCGCTCCGCGACCCCGAGCGCGCGTCGGGGCTGATGTCGGTCGTGCGCGAAACGGGGCGCGCGATCCGGACCGACGACTACGCGGCCGAGTGCGCGCGGCACGGCGTCGAGCCCATCCGGACCTCCGCCGAGCTCGGGCGCTGGCTCGGCGTGCCGATGGTCGCGGGCGACCGCGTCCTGGGCGTGCTGGCGCTCCGCGGCGGGGAGCGCCCCTTCACCGAGCGCGACGAGCGGCTTCTGACCAACATCGCGCACCTCGCCGCGCTCGCGCTCCGTAGCGCGCGGCTCTTCGAAGAGCGCACTCGCGCGTACGGCGAGCTGGCCGCCGCCCAGGACCAGCTCGTGCGCACCGAGAAGCTCCGCGCCCTCGGCGAGATGGCGTCGGGCGTCGCCCACGACTTCAACAACCTGCTCGCCTCGATCCTCGGGCGCGCCCAGCTCGTCCTGCAGCGGGTCCAGAACCCGCAGCTCCGCCAGTGGCTCCAGGTGATCGAGCGCGCGGCCCTCGACGGCGCCCAGACGGTCCGGCGCCTCCAAGAGTTCACACGGATCCGGCGCGACGAGCCGTTCGTCGCCGTCGACCTGAACGAGGTGGTGCGTGAGGCGCTCGAGATCACGCAGTCGCGGTGGCGCGATGAGGCCGTGAGCCGCGGCGTGCCGCTCGAGGTGCGCAACGATCTTGCCGCCCTCCCGAAAGTGGCCGGCGACCCCGTCGAGCTCCGCGAGGCGCTGACGAACCTGATCCTCAACGCGGTGGACGCGATGCCCGACGGCGGTGTGCTGACGCTGACGACCGCCGTCGGGCACGGCGAGATCGTGGTCACGGTGAGCGATACCGGCGTCGGCATCCCCACGACGATCCGCGACAGGATCTTCGACCCGTTCTTCACGACCAAGGGGCCGCAGGGGACCGGGCTCGGGCTGTCCATGACGTATGCCATCCTCGAGCGGCACGGCGCCCGGATCACGGTCGAGAGCGAGGAGGGGCGCGGCACCATTTTCCACCTGACCTTCCGACCGGCCACGGAGCTGGAGGCGCCCCAGGCGGCGCCTGCCGCCCCGGCATCGGCCGGAGACGTCTCGCTCCGCTGCCTCGTGGTGGACGACGAGCCGACGGTCGGCGCGATGCTGCGCGACGTGCTCGAGACCGGCGGCCACCGCGCGGTGGTCGTGAGCGACGGCAGCGAGGCGATCGCCCGCTTCGGCGCCGAGCCGTTCGATGTCGTCTTCACTGACCTCGCAATGCCGCGAGCGTCGGGATGGCAAGTCGCGCGGGCGATCAAGGAGATGGCGCCCGCCGTCCCCGTCATCCTCGTGACGGGCTTCGGCGTGGAGCTCTCGCCGGAGGAGCGCCGCGAGCACGGTGTGGACCTCGTGCTGGTGAAACCGCTCAAGATCCAGGAGATCCTGGACGTGGTCGCGCAGGTGGCGCGCCGCCGCGTCTGGCGGACCTGAACGGAGGTGCCCACGATGAACTTCGAGTCCCTGATCCTCGACCGCCGCGACGGCGTCGCGACGATCACGCTCAACCGACCCGACGCGTTCAACGCGCTCACCCTGGGGCTCGGGCGGGAGCTCTTCCACGCCGCGCTCGAGGTCGACGAGGACCCGAGCGTGCGCTGCGTCGTGGTCACCGGGGCGGGCAAGGCGTTCTGCGCAGGTGGTGACGTGAAGGACTTCGCCGACAACCTTCCGCGGATCGGGGTGCTCGTCAAAGAGCTCACGACCTACCTGCACGGGGCCGTGTCGCGCTTCGCCAGGAGCGACAAGCCCGTGATCATGGCCGTCAACGGCGTGGCCGCGGGCGGGGGTTTCTCCTTCGCGCTCTCCGGTGACCTCGTGCTCGCGGCCGAGTCGGCCCGCTTCACGATGGCGTACTCGAAGATCGCGGCGACGCCCGACGGCTCGTCGTCGTACTTCCTGCCGCGCCTCGTCGGCCTGCGCCGCGCGATGGAGCTCTACTTCACCAACCGTGTGCTCTCCGCCCGCGAGGCGCTCGAGTGGGGGCTCGTGACGCGCGTCGTGCCGGACGCGGAGCTCAAGAGTGCCGTCGACGCGCTCGCCCGCGAGCTCGCGCAGGGGCCGTCGAAGGCGTTCGGCGGCGCGAAGCGGCTCTTCCACCAGTCGACGTGGGAGAGCCTCGAAACGCAGATGGAGCTCGAAGCCCAGGCGATCGCGGCGAGCGGCCGCACCGAGGACTTCAAGAACGGCGTGAGGGCGTTCGCGAACAAGAAGGCGCCGACCTTCGAGGGGAGGTGATCACCGACCCGGGCTCATGGGAAGGGTGGATGAACTGTCCTCGGTGCCAGGCTCAGAACGACGAGGGCGCTCGATTCTGCGAGGAGTGCGGGATTCGTCTCGAACTCGCGTGCCCGAGCTGCGGCCAGCCGGTCGGGGTCGGTAAGAAGTTCTGCCGCTCCTGCGGCGCGTCGCTGACGTCGGAGTCGGACGCGTTCGCCTCACCCCAGGCCTACACCCCCAGGCACCTCGCCGAGAAAATCCTCACGTCGAAGGCTGCCCTCGAGGGTGAGCGCAAGCAGATCACGGTCCTGTTCGCGGACATGAAAGGCTCGATGGAGTTGCTTGCCGACCGAGATCCTGAGCAAGCGCGGAAGATCTTGGATCCCGTCCTCGAGCAGATGATGGAGGCCGTCCATCGCTATGAGGGCACCGTCAACCAGGTGATGCAGAGGATGTCCGTCGCAGCGAGGGTATCCTCCCTCAGATTCGGGTCGGCTTGAACTCCGGTGAAGTGGTGGTCCGGTCTATCGGCAGCGACCTCCACATGGATTACACCGCTGTCGGGCAGACGACCCATCTCGCCGCGCGAATGGAACAGATGGCCGCGGCGGGATCGATCCTGATGGCTGCCGACACGCTGCGCTTGACCGAGGGCTACGTGCAGGTGAAGCCGGTCGGCCCCGTTCGGGTGAAAGGGCTGGGTGAGGCTGTCGAGGTCTATGAGGTCACGGGGGCGGGACCGGTGCGGACACGTCTCCAGGCGACGGCGACTCGCGGCCTGACGCGCTTCGTCGGCCGGACCGCCGAGCTGGAACAGTTGCAGCAGTCGTTGGAGGGAGCGGCCCAGGGTTATGGCCAGGTCGTCGCGCTCGTCGGGGAGCCGGGTGTGGGCAAGTCGCGGCTGTTCCACGAGCTCACGCGCTCGCATCGAACGCAGGGCTGGATGGTCCTCGAGAGCGGCGCCGTGTCCTACGGCAAGGCCACGGCGTATCTGCCGGTCATCGGTCTGCTGAAGGCCTACTACCAGATCGAGGGCCGCGACGATACCCGCAAGATCCGGGAAAAGGTGACGGGCAAGTTGCTCGCGCTGGACCGAAGCCTTGAGCCTTTTCTGCCGGCGCTGCTGTCCCTTCTCGACGTTGCCGTCGAGGAACCCCAGTGGGATCGGCTCGACCCCCCGCGGCGGAGGCAGCGCACCCTCGACGGCGTCAAGCGGCTGCTTCTTCGGGAGAGCCAGGTGCAGCCCGTGGTGACCGTCTTCGAGGACCTCCACTGGATCGACTCGGAGACCCAGGCCCTCCTCGACAGCCTCGTAGAGAGCCTCCCGACGGCGCGCCTGCTGCTCCTCGTCAACTACCGGCCCGAGTACCAGCACGGCTGGAGCGGGAAGACCTCCTACCGCCAGCTCCGGATCGACCCCTTGCCGCCAGCGACCGCCGAGGAGCTGCTTCGTGGTCTCCTGGGCGACGCTCCTGAGCTTCGGCCCCTCGAGCGGCTCCTGACCGACCGGACCGAGGGCAACCCGTTCTTTCTCGAGGAAACTGTTCGGACGCTGGTCGAGACCCGCGTCCTGGTTGGCGAGCGTGGGGCGTATCGCCTCGCGAAAGAGGTCGGCACGATCCGCGTGGCCCCGACGGTTCAAGCGGTGCTGGCCGCTCGCATTGACCGACTTACTCCGGAGGAGAAACGGCTACTCCAAACGGCGGCCGTCATCGGCAAGGATGTGCCGTTCGCGCTGCTCCAGGCGATCGCGGGCGCGCCCGAGGATGCGCTTCGGCGCAGCCTCGCCAACCTGCAGGCGTCGGAGTTCCTCTATGAGTCGAAGCTTTTCCCCGACCTCGAATACACGTTCAAGCATGCGCTGACCCACGAGGTGGCGTACGGCAGCCTGCTTCAGGAGCGGCGGCGCGCCCTCCATGCCCGGATCGTCGAAGCCATCGAGCACTTCGATTCGGCTCGCCTCTCGGAGCACGTCGAGCAGCTCGCCCACCACGCCCTCCACGGCGAAGTCTGGGACAAGGCGCTCACGTATCTGCGTCAGGCGGGCGCGAAAGCCGCTGCGCGCTCCGCGTACCGGGAGTCTGCGGCCTACCTCACGCAGGCGCTGAGGACGCTGGAGCATCTCCCGCAGAGCCCAGCGCTCATGGCGGAAGCGGTCGACCTGCGCCTTGAGCTTCGCAACTCGCTGGCCCCGCTCGGCCAGTACGCGGCGCTTCTCGAGCATCTCGAAGGGGCGAGGACCATCGCCGAGGCGCTCGGGGACCAAGGACGGCTCGGATTGGTCTTCGCTCACCTCGCCAACTACTTCGCGCCGCTCGGGCATCACCAGCGAGCCATCGCGGCGGGCGAGCGCGCCCTGGCCATCGCGAGCGAGCTCGGGGATTCCACCCTCCAGACGGTGGCCAACTTCCGGCTCGCGCAGAGCTACTACCTGCTGGGTGACTTTCGGCGAATGCTGACGCTGCTCCAGAGCGTCGTGGCTTTGCTCGAATCGAACCCGAAGGCCGAGCGGTTCGGCACTCCGTTCTTCCTCTCGGTCGGTTCACGGAGCTGGCTCGGCCGGTGCCTGGGCGAGATGGGCCAGTTCTCGGAGGGCGAGGGTGTGGCGCTGGAGGGCCTTCGCCGCGCCGAAGACCTGGACCACCCGTTGAGCGTGGTCATCGCCTGCTTTGGCCTCGGACGGGTCTACCTCTTGCAAGGCGTACTGCCGAAGGCGCTCGCCACCCTCGAACGCGGCCTCCAGCTCGCCCGGTCACTGGCGTTCGACGCCTGGCTTCCCCTGAGCGCCGCGCAGCTCGGCCACGCCTACACCCTCGCTGGCCGCCCTGCCGACGGGATACCGCTGCTCGAGGAGTGCGTGAGGATCCAGACGTCGAGGAATCGGTTGCAGGAGCTCGCCCTCACCCTCACGTGGCTCGCCGGGGCGTATCTTCGCAGTGGACGTTCTGAAGAAGATACGATGGTGGCTGCCGGCGACGCTCTCCGCTTGGCCCGTGAGCGCGGGGAGCGGGGAAACGAGGGGTGGGTCATGTGGGTACTCGGCGAGATCACATGTCACCGTGCAACCGGGGACGTCGGCGAGGCCGAAGCGCACTACCTCGAAGGGGGAGCCCGCGGTACGGAGCTTGGTATGAGACCACTCGTCGCACACTGCCGCTTCGGATTGGGCAAGCTCTACCGGCGAGCAGGCAAGCGAGAGCCGGCCCGGGAGCACCTTGCCACCGCGACAAGCGCATTCCGCGAGATGGGCATGCAGTTCTGGCTGGAGAAGGCGGAGACGGAGTTGAAGGAGCTGTGTTAGGAGTAATGAACGATGGGAGGTCGGCCATGCGAGCGTCTGACGATGTGTCCCTGGCGGGTTGCAAAGGGGTGTGGTGGGTGCGGAGCCGTACGGCCCTAGCGCTGATGCTGTCGGCGGTCGCGCTGGCCGTCCTTGGACTCATCGACAGCGCGACGGCGCAGGCGCTCCACACGCAAGTGGCCAACTCCCTCCGAGTCGAGTGGCAACGGACGACCTCACTCGGGGGGCGCCCCGCCATCGAAGGCTACGTCTACAACGACTCCCAATTTCGAATTGGAGGTGTGCGACTCCGTGTCGAGATTCTTGATGGCTCCAACCAGGTCGTGGGCGAGACGTTCGGCTGGGTCTACGGCAATATCGCATCCCGCGGCCGCTGGCCGTTCTCGATGCCGCCTCCGCCGGCCGACAAATCATTCCGGGTGGCGGTGGAGTCCTTCCACCTTGTCGCGCGGGAGGCACTCGGCGAATCGCCCTGAGACAAGGCGCAGAGGCGTCCCGGTGAGGGGAGACGAGGATGAGTCGTGATGACGCTCGAGCAGCCGGAAAATCGGCCACGTTCTACTATCGTCCCGGCTGATCGTCCTGCGCCAAGACGAAGGAGCTCCTTTCGTCTTGGGGGGTCGAGTTCGACCCGGTGGACGTGCAGGCGCACCCCGATGCGCTCGCCGAGCTGGCGCGCGTCGGGGTGCCGCGCGTCCCGGCCGTGACGGTCGGCGCCCGCGTCGTCCACGGCTGGAACCCGCCCGCCTACGCGCAGCTCCTCGGCGTCGCGTACACGCCCGACGCGAAGTTCCTACCAGCGGAGCTCGCGCAGCGCCTGGACCGGATCCTCGACTGCGCCCAGCGACTCGTCCAGATCGTTCCGGAGCCCCTGCTGGACTGGTCGCCGCCCGAGCGCGCCCGTCCGCTGCGCGACCTCGCGTATCACGTCTTCCGACTGTCGCTCGGGTTCGTGGACGGCATGGACCTGGGCGAGTTCCCCGAGGGGTGGCTCGGGGAGCGGGCGCCCGCCGAGCTCTCCGACGGCGCGGCGATCGCGCGTTACGGTGCTCTCGTGCGCGCCCGCATCGCGGGCTGGTTCGAGGGCGCCGCGTCGGGGGAGTTCGAGCGCGTGATCCGGGTGTACTACGGTCCGCAGTCCGGCCACGACCTCCTCGAACGCACGACGTGGCACGCCGCGCAGCACCTGCGCCAGCTCTACGTCCTCGTCGAGCGTCACGGGCTCACGCCGCCCGAGCCGCTGCCGGTCGACGCGTTCGCGGGATTGCCGCTTCCCGACGCGTTGTGGTGACGGCGATGAGCAATGCCGACATCATTCTTGAATTCCTCGAGCACGATCGTGCGCGACAATTCTGCGATGGCTGCATTTCGAAGCAGCTTGGGATAAAGCCTCGTCAACAGGTCAACCAGGTCTGCAATAAATTGAGCAAACAGGGCGCGATCCACAGAGCGGACGGGACGTGCGCTCGCTGTGGCGGTTCGACGAAAGTCAACGCGCTCGCCGCGGACGGGGCCGTGGAGCCCAAGAAAGCCCGAGCTCCAGCGCGCGCCGCAAAGGTGTCCCAGCAGGTCGACGTCGAGAGAATGCGGACTGAAATCGTGCATCGCTGCCAGGAGCTGTGGGGACGCGCGCGAAAGGAGGCTCCGCCGGAAAGCGTCTCCGCCTTCATCACCACTCTCAGGGAGGACAAAGTCATACCGAGGCACCAGGCGAATATGATGCTGACCATCTGCAATCTCCGGAATGTTTACGTGTGGGATCGAGTGCCTTTCGGAGACAGAGAGATGGCCGTCGCGTCCGCTGCGTGGGAAATCATCGATGAGTGGTGGAAGGGGCGCCGCGGCAAATAACGGCAGTGAGCGCGGGGTGGCATCTCCGCGCTCACTGCCGTTAAGCTAGTCGTCGTCGGCCCAGGCTTCGGTGAGGCGGCGGGCGAGCGTCCGGTGGCCCGTGAAGAAGTAGCCGAGCATCGCCGCGGCGGCGAGGAGGTTGCCGACGAAGATCGTCCAGCCCGCCAGCTCGTCGAGCACCCACTTGGCCAGGATCACGACCGCGCCGAAGAAGAGCACCTCGAACGCGGTGAAGAAGATGACCAGCGCGAAGACGAACAGCGGCTGCTGCTCGGCCCCGGCGATGAGCACCGAGCCGATCACCCCGACGACGATGAACGCGAGACCGTGGACGACCGTGTAGGAGAGGACGGCGGCCGTCGGCGCCGACTGCCGCAGCAGCGCCGTGCCCAGGAGCTTGGGCGTCCTGAGCGGCTCGCCCTGGATTGCGTCGATCGCGAAGAACCACAGGGCGACGACGACGGCCCCGATGAGCCCCGCGACGACACCTTCGCGCAGGACGCCCCCCCAGGAGCCGACCAGGGTGCGCGGGAGGGCGCGGTGGGCGCGGAAGAGGTACCAGAGCATCGCGAGCGAGGCGAGCAGGTTGCCGATCAGGATCGCCCACCACACAAGGGCGCCGAGCATGGACCGGCCGAGCGCGCCCACGACGCCGAAGAAGAAGACCTCGAACGCGGCGAAGAGGATCACGAAGGCGACGAACAGCGTCGGCTCGCGCTCGCTGATCGCCATGAGGCTCGCGGCGACGACGCCGAACGCGATGAAGGCGAGGCCGTGGATCAGCGTGTAGCCGACGACGTTCGCCACGGTGATCTCGAGCCCGGTCGGGTTGGTCACGCCCTGGAAGACCGCGGCGCCGAGGAGGCCTGGCGTCAGAAAAGGCCGGCCCCGCGCGATGTCGAAGAAGAGGAACCAGACCGCGACGACCGCCGCGCCGATCAGGCCGGCAACGATGCCTTCGCGGAGCACCGACCGCTGGGCTGGCGCCATGGCCGTCGCCATCTTAGCTTCGCCCCTCACGGGGGGCAAGGTCGCGCGCCAGCCTCACCCCGAAGTCGGAGTAGCGGAGGTGCGGCGGCAGGGAGGAGCGGTGCGCGACGGGGCTCCACGGATCGGCGTGCCGCCAGGCGCCGCCGCGGCTGACCCGCCGGTCGCCGGTGGCCGGCCCCCGCGGATTGCGCGCGGGCGCGCGCGCGTAGTAGCCCTCGTCGAACCAGTCGGCGCACCACTCGTGGCACACGCCCGCGAGATCCGTGAGCCCGAGCGGGTTCCGCGGCGTCTCGCCGACGCACGGCGGCCGGTCGAACGTGCGGTCGGGCTTCGCATCGCCCCAGGGATAGCGCGCGCCCTCGAGGCCGCCGCGCGCCGCCTTCTCCCACTCCGCCTCGGTCGGCAACCGCGCCCCGGCCCACCGCGCGAACGCGAGCGCCTCCTCCCAGGCGAGCCCGACGACGGGCTGGCGCGGGTCGGTGAAAGCGGCGTCGCGCCAGAAGGCGGGGGGCGGGGCGCCGGTCGCGTGGAGGTACTCCGCGTACTCTTCGTTCGTCACGGGCGTCGTCGCGATGCAGAACGCATCCACCCACACCTCGTGCACGGGGCGCTCGCACGGGTGCCCCGACGCCCAGCCCATGCGGAACGGCCCAGCCGCGACCTCCACGAAGTCCACGCCAGGGAGTCTAGCTATAATGGGGCTCTCCGGAAAACGCACTGAACGTGAGGAGAGGCATGAACATCGCCGCGCGAATGGCCAGGCTCGGGACGGAGTCGGCGTTCGAAGTGCTGGCGCGCGCCAAGGCCCTCGAGCGGGCGGGCCGCGAGATCGTCCACCTGGAGATCGGCGAGCCGGACTTCGACACTCCGGCGCACATCAAGGAGGCGGCGAAGCGGGCGCTCGACGCGGGCGCGACGCACTACGGGCCGTCGGCGGGGCTCCCCGAGCTTCGCGAGGCGATCGCCAAGCACGTGGCCGAGACGCGCGGCGTGCCGGTCTCACCCGACGAGGTCGTCGTGACGCCCGGCGCGAAGCCGATCATGTTCTTCACGATCCTGGCGCTCGTCGAGGAGGGGGACGAGGTCATCTACCCGAACCCCGGCTTTCCGATCTACGAGTCGGTCATCAACTTCGTCGGCGGCGTGCCCGTGCCCGAGCGCATCGCCGCGATCGCCGTCGCGCGTGGGATCCCGGTCCTCGCGGACGAGATCTACCGCCGATTCCTCTACGAGGGCGAGTTCGTCTCGATCACAGGGTTCCCCGGGATGCGGGAGCGGACGATCCTCCTCGACGGCTTCTCGAAGTCCTACGCGATGACCGGGTGGCGGCTCGGCTACGGCGTCATGCCGCAGGCGCTCGCCGAGCACGTCACGC
>QHTD01000298.1 GCA_003220675.1 Candidatus Rokuibacteriota bacterium
CGCTCTCCCTGCCGCGGCTCGCGCCGGAACAGAGCGATGAGGTACAGGACGAGCGTCCCCCAGATCGCGATGATGGCAGCGCCGCCAAAAGGGATGAACAGGCCCCACTCCACGGGGGTGCGCAGGGCCCTCACGCCCCAGTACGGGATCAGCCAGCCCAGGATGAGCCAGCCGGGCGGGTAGAGCGCGCCGAGGGAGATCAGCACGCATCCCACGCGCTTCGCCCCTTCGGTCAACGGAAGATTGACGATGACGATGGAGACGAGGAGGATCAGCATGCCAACGCCCAGGCCGTGGACATGCAGCATGCGAAAGGCGTTGTTGGCCTGTTCGACGATCTCAGCGATACGCTGCTGGTCGATCACCTCCACGCCGCCGAAGCCATGGACCTCCGGGCGCTTGACGACCTGCGCGCGCGCCACCTCGTACAGCACGTCCTGCAACGCGACGAGAGCTCCGCCCATGGTCGCCCCGACGGCGAACATGCAGAGGCTGGCGATCAGCGCGATGGCGGGCGGTCTCCGCAAGGCTTGGTGCACCGGTCCGCTGTCCCGCGCCACTCGAGCGCTGTCCCCCCGTCAGTCGGCTGGGCGAGGAGTGGCGTGATCAAGCCCGACGACCGCCCGGTAGAAATCCGCGTCGAAGAGATACCCCAACCCCAGGTGTAGCGCGGCCTGGAGTCTCTCGATGTCGGCGAGGGTGGCCTCCGTGACAAAGATCGCCGTTGGGGAGACGTAGACCTCCTGCTGCTTCTTGAGGTCGGTTTCCAGGTTGCCGAACAGCAGGCGCCTGGGCCCCTCGATGAACCGGCGCATCTTCATGTCGGCGATGAACACCACCGGGATGGCATCGGCCGTCAGGAACGGCTCCCGCCGATGCAGAGCGAGGAGCACGCGGAACACCTCGTCGACGACGCTCAGCTCGAGGTCGGCGACGGTTCGCGTGTCGTGGTTGATCTGGACCGAGATCCGGTACTTCGGGCTGGCGTGGCGGACGCCAGCGAAGTTGGTGTCCTGCGGCTCGACGACGCGACCCCCGATGGTGAACCTCCCACCCGCCACCGCTGCGGCTGGGCAGGCGACCAGGCCCCCCATGACCAGGAAAAGGACAGCCAGCCCCCGCCGGCCATTCTTCATGGTCCACGAGGGCGTCGAAAGACTTTCCAGAAACTCTACCTGTGGCATCTCAGCTCCCCGGGCGTCGAGGATGCGCGGAGACTCTGTGCCCCCACCTGAGAGTTGTCAAGGCGGTTATTGCCGGGCGCAGGTGCGCGGGCTCGGGTTGGCGCGAGTGTCTTGATGTCAGACGCCCGTTGCCGCCTGGTCACTACGCTCCAAGCACTCGAACCAACGTGATCGATAAGACGGGCACTTGAGCGCCGGTACGGCGTTTGCTCTGTCCCGGGCAAGGAGTCGACGGGATGAAGGGCAACGTCAATGCGGCCGCCTCGTTCGCGCTCGTCGCGGCAGTCCTCGCGGCTTGCGGGTCGGCGTACGCGGGGCCACTCCCGATCGAGGCAATTCCGCCCGCCTCCGGCGAATTGACCACTCTGGCGGACCTGGTCGTGATGCTCAAGCGTGAGCTGCAGGCCGTGGAGCAGCGCCTGGTCGCCGAGTGCGATGCCGTCGAGGCCCGGGACCATTTCGTGGACGTCCGCAATCGAGCGCTGACGGCCGTGAATCGGCTCGGCAGCCTCTGGCAGACTGGTCGGCTGCGCAGCGGCACCCTGGCCGCGTCCGAAGGGCTCACGCGCGACCTGGTGGTGTTGATCTATGAGGCTCAGGACGCAGCCGTGCTTGCCCACGCATTGGCGCTGCTGCAAGATGAAGCGCGCCGCATGTCGGACGGCCGCGGGGGTGGGTCCGAAGGTCGGCAACCCCGCTGCGGCATTCAGCCGTTCGCCTCTTCTGATCGAGCGGACCCACCTGCCACCGAGCGTCGGCTCCAGATAGATGTGAACGACGGTGAGTCAGCCGGCGAGAATCGCTGAGAGCCGCGACCACTGATCGCGCAGCCCGAGATCCGGTGGGCCGCACGCGCCGCAGCCGCTAGATCTGGTAGGTCTCCCACCCCCTGTTCGGCCAAGACGAAAGGATCGCATCGCCTGCGGGTGGCGCGATACGCCTTCGAGGCGCGATACGAACCTTTGGAATCTTCAGGGATCTGCCGCTATGCTGGGGGCCGATGAGGGTCCGGGCACGATCGCATCCCGTGCCGCGCTCGATCGCGGTTCCACCCGACCGTCGGGTCCTGTTCGTCGTATCTCGGGACCTGCCCGAGCGCTACGAGTCTCTCGCCTACGCGTTCGACGACGACGACGGCGTGAGGGTGATCTTTGATCGCCGCCGAGCCGAGCGGCGTCAATGGACGGACGGGCCCACGATCGAGCGCCGCCACGAGAATCGGCGCTCGGCCGAAGGCGACCGGGTGTTGCGCTCGGTCGGCTGGATCCGAATCGACGGCGCTCCGTGACTGCCGCTCCGTTCGAATTCCTTCGCTAGATCCACCCTGATCGGGTCGGCTCACCAACTCCCGCGGAGGAGAACCTCACCGCGCGGCCAGGAACGCCTTGACAACCCCAGACCAGCGCTCCAGAGTCTCCGCATCTCTTCCAAGGAGGGTACCTCATGCCCTACGTCCTCATCAGGCACAAGGTCCGAAACTTCGCCAAGTGGAAGCCCGTGTACGACGCGCACGGCACAACCCGTAAAGCGGGTGGTTCCAGAGGCGCGCGCCTCTTCCGCAACGTGGATAGACCCAAAGAGACCGTGATTCTCATCAAGTGGAGTCGCATCGACACGGCGCGCAAGTTTGCCCGGTCGAAGGAGCTGCGAGCGGCGATGAAGCGGGCGGGGGTCACGGATAAGCCAGACGTCTATTTCCTCGAAGAGGTGGCCCAGGCACCCGCGTAACGGGTCCTCAGGACGAAAACACCCCGGGCGTGGGCGACCCGACACCTAGAGGCCGCCCCAGACGTCGCGGGCCAGCTCGACACAGAGCGACAGCTTCGCTTTCTGCTGCTCGACCGCAATTTCGTTGCCGTCGATCGTCGACGAGAAGCCGCACTGCGGGCTGATGCAAAGCTGGTCGAGCGAGATGTGCTTGGACGCCGCGTCGAGGCGGCGCTTGAGGTCGTCCTTCTTCTCGAGCGCGCCGAGCTTCGTCGTGACGAGCCCGAGCACCACCCGCACGTTCTTGGGCGCGTACCGCAGCGGAGAGAAGTCGCCCGAGCGCGCGTCGTCGAACTCGAGGAAGAACCCGTCGTAGGGCATCTGGTTGAAGATGGTGTCGGCGACGCGCGCGTAGCCGCCCTGGGCGCGCCAGCTCGAGCGGAAGTTACCGCGGCACAGGTGGGTGCAGACCGTCAGGCCCTCGGGCCGGTCGCGCAGTGTCGCCTGGACCAGCTTCACCGACAGCGCGAGCTGGGCGTCTGGATCCTCGCCACGCGCCCGGCCCAGCGCGCGCATCTCCTCGTCGCAGAGGTAGGCCAGGCTGACGTCGTCGAGCTGCAGATAGCGGCAGCCGGCGGCGTAGAGCTCGGCGATCTCGACCCGATAGGCGGCGGCGGTGTCCTCGACGAAGGCCTCGAGGTCGGGATAGACCCGGGCGTCGATGTTGGCCCGGCCTACCTGCGAGTAGAGCATGCAGGGCGACGGGATGGTCAGCTTCGGCGTGCGCCCGACGACCGACTTCAGGAACTTGAAGGCCGCGACGAAGATCGGCTTCGGCCGGGTGACGCGGGCGGTGATCGCGAGGTCCGGGCGGGTGAAGGCCACGTCGCCCGCCGCGCCGTGGAAGGTCACGGGAATCGTCTTGCCCTCGCTCGACCAGCCGCCGAGCTGGAGCAGGAAGTCCATGTGCCAGGACTTGCGGCGCAGCTCGCCGTCCGTAATCCCCTCGAGACCGATGTCCTCCTGCAGCGCGACGACGTCGCGAATCGCCGCGTCCTCGGCCACGGCCAGCGCCTCGGCACTCGCCACTCTTTCCTCTTTCTGGAACCTGAGGGCCTTCAGCGCCGGCGAGCGCAACAGGCTCCCGACGTGATCGGCGCGAAACGGCGGTCGCGAAGGCATCATCGTGCTGTGCCTCCTCTCGGTGACGCGCCCGATGATGCACACGGACCGGTGGCCTGGTCAATCCACTCCGGCGTTGAGACGCACGAGATCCTGCTATAAGCTGTCGCCGACCTCGTGACGTGGCAGGACGAGCTGTCTCAGCCATCGTGGTTCGGCGGTCGGGGAACGACGCATCCAGAAGGAGATGGACCAATGCCAAACCTCAAGAGCATCGACACGATCTTCAGCCAAGCCGTTGCGTCGAAGGCCATGCCAGGCATCGTCGCAGTCGCCGCCAGCGACAAGGGAGTTCTCTACGAGGGCGCCTTCGGCAAGCGGCAACTCGGTCAGGACGCGCCAATGACACTCGACACCGTGGTCTGGATCGCGTCGATGACCAAAGCGATCACCGCCGCGGCGGCGATGCAGCTCGTCGAGCGGGGCAAGCTCGGTCTCGAGCGTCCGGCGCGCGAGGTCGTCCCGGAAGTCGCCGCCGCGAAAGTGCTCGAGGGCTTCGACGCCGCCGGCAAGCCGCGCCTCCGGGAGCCTAAGCGGCCGATCACGCTGCGTCACCTCCTGACCCACACGGCGGGATTCAGCTACGAGATCTGGGCGCCAGCGATCGCCCAGTACCAGACCGCCACGGGCACGCCGGGCATCACGACCTGCACGAACGCGGCGCTGACCACCCCCCTGTTGTTCGATCCGGGCGACCGCTGGGAGTACGGGATCAACGTCGACTGGGTCGGCAAGATGGTCGAGGCCACCAGCGGCCAGAAGCTCGACCGGTACTTCCAGGAGAACATCTTCGGCCCGCTCGGCATGAACGACACCGCGTTCAAGATCTCGCCGTCGCAGCGCGCCCGGCTTGCGAGCGTCCACCAGCGGGCTGAGGGCGGTGCCCTCGCCCCGATCGAGTTCGAGATCCCCCAGAACCCGGAGTTTCTGATGGGTGGCGGTGGGCTGTACGGCACCGCCACCGACTACCTGGCTTTCGCGCAGATGATCATGCACGACGGCAGCTTCAAAGGCGCCCGGCTCCTGCGCCCCGAAACCGTCACCCTCATGGCGCAGAACCACATCGGCGCACTCGAGGTCGGCACATTCAAAACCGCGATCCCGGCGCTGTCCCACGACATCGAGCTCTTTCCCGGAATGTCCAAGAAGTGGGGCCTGAGCTTTTTGCTCAACACCCAGCAAGCGCCGACCGGCCGCTCGGCCGGCAGTCTGGCGTGGGCCGGGCTCGCAAACACCTACTTCTGGATCGACCGCACCAAGCGCGTCTGTGGCGTCTTCCTCTCTCAGGTCTTCCCGTTCTACGACCACGTCGCGATCGACCTGCTCGGGAAGTTCGAGACCGAGGTGTATCGGGCGCTCTAGACTTGTGACGTCCTCGAAGCTCGTTCGCGGTCCGCGTTGAGGCGCGCGGGGCCGGGGCGCTCGCTCGTCCCGGCCCCACCTCGAAAGGTCTCTAGCGTTGCCATCCCGACGCTTTAAGCTCACGCGGACGAAGACATAGCGCCGCATCGCCCGGCGTGCCAAGGGCTACAATAATTGGCAACTCCTCGTCGAAGGTCACCTCGAGAACTTCTATCGCACGCGGTCTCTCGGGTATGCTGGTCCCAGGGAGAACCGTGAGACATGAGCGAGTGCAAGCACGGCTTGAAGACGGGATGCTCGTACTGTCACGGAACGAAGACACCACCGCCACGACAGGCGGCGCAGAAGAAGCGCATGAGTCCGCTGTCTCGCCTCGGCGACAAGATGAATGACCGCATGACGGCCCTGAAGCGGCGGCTACGAGAGCTCCGGGGTGAGTAACTCACCCGAGGACGGCAGAGCGCGCAGCCCGTGATCGACCTCGAGGAAACGTCGCTGGCGATCTCGCCCCTGATCTCTCTGATGCACGACCAGGTCGAGGCGCTGAGTGCGCGCGGGGTGGCGGCGACCCCAGCTGCCCGACCTTCCGGGCGAAGGGCCCGAGAGCGGAGCCGTGAAGGGGGTCGAGAAAGCAGAAGGCGCCCAGCTTCGACAGCTTCACTCAGGCTTCCCGGTACCAGTGGGCCAGATTCCAGAAGCTCGAGTCCCAGCCGCTGATCTCGGTGCCCCGCAGGCGGTGGCCGACGGCGGACACCCACTTCCGCCAGAGAATGGGAATGACGACCACGTTCTGGATCACGAGGTCGTTCATCTGGATGAACAAGGCTGCCCGCTTCGCCGCGTCCATCTCGGTGGCCGCCGCCTTCCACAGGCGGTCGTACTCCTCGCTGCGCCACCGCGTGGTGTTGCGCCCCGCCCACTTGTTCTCCCTGGACGTGTGCTCCCACGAGGTGAAGACCTCCATGCTCCGCTGGGGATCGACGCCGAACTGCCAGCTGTACATCTGGACGTCCGCCGCGAACTTCGCGATGGTGTCCGGGTTCCCCGGGTCCGACGAGAAGTAGACCGACGCCAGGATCGACTTTAGCTCGACCTCGATCCCCGCCTTCGCCGCCGCCTGCTTGATGATCGCTTGCGTCTTCTGCCGGGCGGAGTTGATGGACGTCTGGAAGACGAGCCTGAGGCGCTTGCCGTCCTTGGCCCGGATCCCGTCCGCGCCGCGCTTCCAGCCGGCCTGGTCGAGGGCCTGGCTCGCCTTCTCGGCGCTGAACTCCCACCGGGTGTTGGGCGAGCGGAACCGGGAGGGGGCGTTCAGATAGTTGGCCGTCGCGAGGCCCAGACGGCCGTAGACCTGCTCCTGGATGGTGCCGCGGTCCACGAGCAGCGCCAGTGCGGCGCGGACCGCAGGGTCGCTCAGGACGGGGTGCTGGCTCTTCGGGCTCGACCGCTCGCCGTCGGTTTCTCGCCACGGGTCGGAGAAGTTCACCGCGAGGTGCTCCACGTTCCCGGAGTCAGCCAGGTCGACGCGGCCCCGCCCGCCCTGCTCCATCCGTCGGAGGATGTCGTCCTCGACCTGCACATTCCAGGCGAAGTCGTACTCCCCGCTCTGGATCACGGCGCGGGCGGCGGACACGGCATCGCCGCCGCCCTTCATCTCGAGGCGGTCGAAGAACGGCCAGTTGGGCCGGTGGTAGCTGGGGTTCAGCTCCGCCCGGATCGTGTCACCCGGCTTGAAGTCGACGATGCGATACGGCCCGGTGCCCACGGGCTTGAGGTTGGCGGGGGCCTCGCGGGACTTGGCGCCCTTGAAGGGCTCGAAGACATGCTTCGGGATGATCGCGCCCGGCGACCCGCAAAAGACAATCGGCCAGAATGGCTCGGGATTCGCGAAGACGACTTTGACCGTGTGGCTGTCGAGCTTCTCGACCCTGGTGACGGGCCTGTATTGGCCGGCCGTGGTCGCCGCGCTCGCAGGGTCGGCAGCGAACTCCCACGTGAAGACCACATCGTCGGCCGTGAGGGGCTTTCCGTCGTGCCATTGGACGCCCGTCCTGAGCTTCCAGGTTACCGACCGGCCGTCGTGGGAGACGCCCCGGTTCTTGAGGCTTGGCGTCTCCTCGGCCAGCGCGGGGACGAGGTTCCCATCCGGGTCGAACCCGGCCAGGGGCTCGTAGAAGATGCGCGAGCCATCGTTGTCCTTGACGCCGACGGCGAGGTGGGGGTTCAGGATGGTCGCCGCCTGCCACCACAGCATGCGCAGCTCGCCGCCCCCGCCGCGCCGGGTCGGCGTGAAGGCCGGCTTCGGCTGGGCCCGTGCCACGCCCGCCAGTGCCAGCAGCTGGGCGACCATGGGCCCGGTGAACCCGAGCCCCAGCATCGTGCGCGTGAACTGGCGCCGACTCAGGGCGCCAGCTCGGACGTGGGCGATCCCCT
>QHTD01000068.1:0-22989 GCA_003220675.1 Candidatus Rokuibacteriota bacterium
CGACTCTACCACCGTGCCCAGTTCCTGCTCGCACAGGAGTTGCCGTGGCTGCCGATCTACGTGCGCCTCAACTGGGCCGTGGCGCGCGGAGACGTGCACGGGCTACGCCTGCACCCGACGGGCTTCAGCCGGCTCGACACCGTCACGCTCGAGGCGGCGCCGGGCGCCGAGCGTTAGAAGACTCGGAGGGGGGCTTCGCCCCCCTTCCGAAGCCTCCCCCCAACGAATCGATTGCGCCGGCGAAGCCGGCGCTCGAACGCCGCCTTTCTGCGACCGCGCGGCAGCGACGTCGCCGCGGCCAACCCTTGAGAGGCGGCCAAGGTGGTACAGTGCCCGTATGCCGTCGATCGCCGACACCGTCGTCGAGATGGTCCAGTGGGTGTTCCCGGAGCATGCAGGGGCGCCGGGCCAGATCCACGGCGGGCGGATGATGGAGTGGATCACCCAGGCGGGCACGCTTGCGGCGGTGCGCGTCGCGCGGGGCCACGTCGTCCTCGGCGCGATGGACGATATCGACTTCCTCCATCCCGTGAGGGTCGGCCAGATCGCGATTCTCAGGGCGCAGGTCGAGTACGTCGGGACGTCTTCGCTCGAGGTGGGCGTGCGCGTCTGGGCCGAGGACGTCGCGACCGGCGCGCGCGCGGTCACGCTCAACTCGCACCTCGTGTTCGTGAAGATGGGCGACGACGTGCGGCCGCGTCGCGTCCCCGTGAAAATCGAGCCGGAGGACGAGGCCGAGACGCAGCTCGTCGAGGCGGCGCGGCTCCGGCGCGAGGCGCGGCTCGCACGGTTCGCGCAGAAGGCGGCGCGGCTCCGCGACACGACGACGGAACCCGAGCGCGACGTGCGCTGGCGCTTCGAATCGACGCGCAGCGTGCTGCCGGAAGACGCGCTGTTCGGGAACACGATGTTCGTCGGCAAGATGCTGATGGCGCTCGACGAGGCCGGCGGGATCCTGTCGATGCGCTACTGCAAGGGCCACGTGATGACGGCGTGCCTGGACGCGATGGATTTCTACTCGCCGATTTTCACGCACGAGGTCGTCACCTTCAGGGCGGGGCTGAACTACGTCGGCACCTCCTCGCTCGAGATTGGCGTCAAGGTCCTGACTGAAGTACCGTGGTCGGGGGAGGTGCGTCACGCCTGCACGGCGTTCCTCACGTTCGTGCACCTGGGACCCGACCTGAGGCCACGGCCGTGCCCACCCTTCACCCCGCAGACGCCGGGTGAGCAGCGGCGCTGGAGCGAGGCGGTGGCCCGGCGTGAGCTGCGGCTCGAGCGCGTGAAACGTCTCAAGGCGGCACTCTCGAACGAAAGAGGGTAGGGCGATGTCAGGGCATTCCCGGTGGTCACAGATCAAGCGCAAGAAGGGCAAGGCGGACGTCCAGCGGGGCAAGCTCTTCTCGAAGATCCTCCGCGAGATCACCGTCGCCGCCAGGAACGGCGGCGGCGATCCCAAAGCGAACATGCGCCTCAAGGCCGCGACCGAGATCGCCAGAGAGGCGAACATGCCCCAGGAAAACATCAAGCGGGCGATCCAGAAGGGCACGGGCGAGCTCCCCGGCGAATCCTACGAGGAGGTCACGTACGAGGGCTACGCGCCCGGCGGCGTCGCCGTCCTGATCTATGTCCTGACCGACAATCGCAACCGCACCGGGCCCGAGATCCGCCACGTGTTCGAGAAGCAGGGGGGCAACCTGGGCTCCGCCGGCGCCGTCGCGTGGATGTTCGAGCGGAAGGGCGTGATCCATGTGGACGCCGAGAAGATCAGCGAGGACGACCTCCTCGCGAAGGCCCTGGACGCTGGCGCCACGGACATGCGACGCGCCGAAAAAGTTTTCGAGATCACCACCGCCCCTGCTGAAATGGACCAGGTTCGTGACGCGCTTCTGAGGGCGGGCGTGCCCGTGCTCGAGGCCCGGGTGACCCACGTGCCGAAGTCGACGGTACGGGTCGAGAGCAAGGACGCTGCTAGCGTGCTGCGCCTCATCGAGGCGCTGGAGGAGTTGGACGACGTCCAGGCCGTGTTCGCTAACTACGACATCCCCGACGAGGTTCTCGAGGCTATCGCGGCTGCCTAGCCTCAGGGTCCTCGGGATCGACCCCGGCCTCGTCGCCACGGGCTACGCGCTGCTCGCGCCGGGCCCGGGTCGCGTTGAGGTCGTCGACACTGGCGTCATCGGCACGGCGTCCGACCTGCCGCTCGAAGCGAGGCTCCGCGCGATCTACGACGTCGTTGACCGGCTCCTGGCGGGCCACGCGCCGTCCGTGCTCGTCCTGGAGGACCTCTACGCCGAGTACCGGTTCCCGCGTACCGCGCTGCTCATGGCGCACGCCCGCGGCGTGGTCTGCCTCGCGGCGCGCCAGCACGACGTGACGGTGCTGGCCCTGAGCCCGGCGGAGGTCAAGCGCGCCGTCACGGCCAACGGCGCCGCCTCGAAGGAGCAGGTGCAGCGCTCGGTCGGCCGCCTCCTCGGGCTCGGGCGGCTTCCGACGCCCTCGCATGTGGCCGACGCGCTCGCCCTCGCGCTGACGGGGCTGTCGAGGTTGGGCGGGCGCATCCAGTGAAACGCGGCGTGCGGAACGGAGCCGGGGCGCACCTCGTTTCAGGCCACCCACCGATCGCGCCGGGCTCGGGAGACTCCGGTGGAATGAGAGGCGGTGTGCGGGACGGAGCCGGGGCGCACCTCGTTTCAGGCCACCCACCGATCGCGCCAGGCTCGCGGGCCCCGCCACAATGATTGCCACCCTGTCGGGGCTGGTCAGGAAGAAGCTGGAGGACCGCATCGTGCTCGAGTGTGGCGGCGTCGGCTACGAGGTCTTCCTGCCGCCGATTGCGATCAAGCGGCTCGAGCACGTCACGGCGGGGCGCGGCGACAAGGCGAGCGAGCTCGAGCTGGTCATCTACTACCACGCGACCCGCGACCAGCCCCGCCCCGTGCTGATCGGCTTCACGTCGGACCTCGACAAGGAGTTCTTCGAGAAGCTCATCACCGTGAAAGACGTCGGACCGATGGTCGCCGCGCGCGCGCTCGCCGTGCCCGTCGCCGAGGTGGCGGCGGCGATCGCGCGCCAGGACGAGAAATACCTGCGCGCGCTGCCGGGCATCGGCCCGCAGAAGGCGAAGAACATCGTCGCGCAGCTCCAGGCCAAGGTCGCGAAGTTCGCCCTCGCGCGCGAGGGCGCTCCAGCGGCAACGATCGAGGCGAGGCCCGCCTCTGCCGACGCCGACGGTTTGAGGGAGCTCGTGTGGGAGGTGCTGGTCAAGCAGCTCGGCCACCGCCCGTCCGAGGCGTCGCAGCTCATCACCGACGCACTCCGCCGGCAGCCTTCGATCGTGACGCCCGAGGAGCTCTTCGACGAGATCTACCGCGGGCAGAAGGCGTGAGCGCGGCGGCGGCGGACGAGGGCCGGATGCTGAGCCGGGTGGCGGCGCCCGAGGAGGCGCAGTTCGAACGCCAGCTTCGCCCACGCACGTTCGCAGAGTACGTAGGCCAGGAGCAGACCGTGGCGAGCCTGCGCGTCTCCGTCGAGGCCGCCAAGCTCCGCCTCGAGTGCGTGGACCATGTGCTCCTCTACGGTCCGCCCGGGCTCGGCAAGACGACGCTCGCCGGCATCATCGCGAACGAGATGGGGACGACGCTGGTCACGACATCGGGCCCGGCGATCGAGCGGGGTGGTGACCTCGTCGGCATTCTCAGCAATCTCAACGAGAAGGACGTGTTCTTCATCGACGAGATCCATCGCCTGCCTCGCGTGGTGGAGGAGCTGCTCTATCCAGCGATGGAGGACTTTGCCGTCAACTTCGTGATGGAAAAGGGTCTTCACGCGCGCTCGATCAAGCATCGGCTCGCTCCGTTCACGCTGGTCGGAGCTACCACGCGCCCGGGAATGCTGTCGGCGCCGCTGCGGGAGCGGTTTGGAATCTTCCACCACCTCGACTTCTACTCGGAGGCGGAGCTCGCACGGATCGTCACCCGCTCGGCGGCGATCCTGGAATCGCCCATCGACGGGGCGGGCGCGCGCGAGATCGCGCGCCGGGCGCGCGGGACGCCGCGCATCGTGAACCGTCTCCTGCGCCGCGTGCGCGACTACGCGCTCGTCCATGGCCACGCGGTGATCGCGGACGCGGTCGCGCGCTCCGCCCTCGACCGGGAAGGCGTCGACTCGCGCGGTCTGGATCAACTGGACCGGCGGTTCCTGACGGCGATCATCGATCACTACGGTGGCGGGCCGGTGGGGATCGAGGCGATCGCCGCGACGATCAACGACGAGGCGGAGACGCTCGCCGAGATGGTCGAGCCCTACCTCCTCAAGATTGGCTTCGTCACCCGGGCCGGTACCCGAGGTCGCCGCGCGACGCGCGAGGCCTACCTCCACCTCGACAAGCAGCCGCCCGTGTCGGCACCCGGCCAGCAGGGGCTGTTCGAGTGAGCGGCGTGCACGATATCGGCCGGATGCTGGTCGTCTTCGGGCTCCTGATCGCCCTCGTCGGCGTCGTCCTGATGCTCGTGGGCCGGGTGCCGTGGCTCGGCCGGCTGCCCGGCGACATCCACATTCAGCGCGGAAACTGGACCTTCTACTTCCCACTCGCCACGTCGCTCCTGCTCAGCGTCGTCCTCACACTGATCCTGTGGATCCTGGGCCGACGGTGAGGATCGTTCTCGCGGCCCTCGCGACAACGCTCGGCCTCGTTGCGGGTCTCGTCCCCTCCGCCGCGGCGTCGGGCACGATCCGCGTCGCGCTCGTGGAGGACGCGCGTGTCGTCGAGCTGCGCGGGGTGGCCATCGAGGTGAACGAGCTCGGCGGGTGCTGCACGGCCGGCGGCGCGTGGCGGACCGACGTCGTGAGGGCCGTTGCCAACGGGCAGGGCGTCGAGATCGACGGGCGCCGCGCGAGCGGCTTCCGGCTTACGAGCGAGCGCCCGATCCAGCTGAACGGGCGCGAGTACCCGGCGGCGCTCGAGGTGCTGAAGAACGGCGACGGCCTGGCGGTCGTGAACGAGCTGCCGCTCGAGGACTACCTGGTCGGCGTCGTACGCGCCGAGGCCGGCGAGCGGTGGCCGCGCGAAATGCTGCGCGCCCAGGCGATCGTCGCGCGCACGTACGCCGCGTACCATCGCGTGCTGAACGCGCCGAAGGCGTATCACATCCTCGCCTCGACGGTCCATCAGGGATACGTCGGGCACGTGCCGTCGTCCTCACCCGTGTGGGACGCCGTCCGCGATACGAGCCGGCGGGTGCTCCTGTGGGACGGGGATCTCTTCCCGGCGTTCTACCACGCCGCGAGCGGCGGGTACACCGAGGATCCCCGCACCGTCTTCGCGGCGGGCAACATACCCAGGCTCAAGGCGATCCGCGACAAATTCTCGACGGGCGCGCCGAACTACGCCTGGAGCCTCGACCTCAGGCTCGCCGACCTCTCGCAGATCCTCCGGCGCAACGGCGTTGACGTCGGGACCGTCACGGCCGTCGAGATCGCCGAGCGGACGCCGTCGCTCCGCGTCTCGGCGCTCACGGTCCACGGCACGCGCGGGCGAGCGCGGCTGCGCGGCAACGACTTCCGCCGCATGGTGGGCTACGAGACGCTCAAGTCCACGCTCTTCGCCGTCGCCGTGGACGGTGAGACGGCGCGCTTCGCGGGGCGCGGCTTCGGGCACGGCGTGGGCATGTCGCAGTGGGGGGCCAAGGCGATGGCGGAGCGCGGATACCGGGCGGAGAAGATCCTCGAGTACTACTACCCGGGCATGACGCTCGGCTCGCTCGACGACCTAGAGCGCGCCTTGCTCAGGCCACCCACGGTGGTTCCGGCCTCGCGCGGCTCAGTGGAATGAGCAGCGGCGGGCGGAACGGAGCCGGATCGCACCTGGTCTCGGGCCACGCACCGATCGTTCCGGGCTCGCGGGCCTCAGTGGAATGAGCAACGGCCGGCGGAACGGAGCCGGATCGCACCTGGTCTCGGGCCACGCACCGATCGTTCCGGGCTCGCGGGCCCCGCTACAATGACGATCGCCTGGGGGGACTTCGAGAAGGTCGATATGCGCGTGGGCGTCGTCACCGACGCCATGGAGTTCCCGGAGGCGCGGCGTCCGGCGTACCGGCTCTGGATCGACTTCGGCCTGCTCGGCGTCAAGCGCTCGAGCGCCCAGATCACGGCCCACTACCGGCCCGGGGAACTGATCGGCCGGCACGTGGTCGCGGTCGTCAACTTCCCGCCGAAGCAGATCGGCCCGTTCGTCTCGGAGGTGCTGGTCCTCGGCGCCTACGACGACAAGGGCGAGGTGATCCTGCTCCACCCCGACGCGCCCGTCGCGCCGGGCTCCCGCATCGGCTGAATCTGCGCGGGTGGGTCAGCGCGGGCCGGTCGCTCGCCGGCCGCCGAAGAAGAGCGCGCTGGCGACGACGAGGTACAGGGCGTAGCCCGTGATCTCGATGAGCGTGGGCCGCGCGCGGTAGCCCACGAGCCCCGTCGCGAACCCGCCGACGAGCCCCCGGTCGCTCAGGAGGAACGAGGTGTCCCAGAATGCGTCGGCTGGCGGCAGAAAGCCGAGCCCCTGAAGCTTGCCGAGGCCCGTGCTGAAGAGCCCGGCGGCCACGAGCAGGAGCACGACTGACGTCACGGTGAAGAAGTGCCTCACGCTGAGGCGCGTCCCGCCGTGGAAGACCGCCCAGCCGAGCGCCGCCGCCGTCGCGACGCCGAGCGCGCCGCCGGCGAGCCGGTCCCAACTCGCGCCCTCCGCCGTCTGCGACACGAGCCCCCAGAGAAAGAGGACGGTCTCGGCGCCTTCGCGGAAGACCCCGGTGAACGCGATGAGGCCCAGGACGGAGAGCCGGCGTGTCGCCTCCGCCTCCGCCACGCGCCGCTGGACGTCGCCCCGGAGAGCCTGCGCGTGCCGGCTCATCCACCAACCGTGCCAGGTGAGGAGGCCGACGGCGGCGAAGATGACGGCGGCGGCGACGAGGTCGGGACCGAGGTCCAGCAGGGGGCCGGAGAGCAGCGTGACGGCGATCCCCATCAGGATGCTGGCGACGAGACCCAGCGCGCCGCCGAGCGTGACCCAGCGGTAGTGGTCGCGCGCTCCGAAGCGATCGAGGCACGCGTACACGATCCCGAGGAGAAGCGCCGCCTCGAACCCCTCGCGGAGGGTGACGACGAAGGTCGCGGCCATGGCTTACTCGGCGATGATCCGACCCTGCGCCGTCTTCTCGTGGTACTCGCCGACGAAGGGGTAGGTGCCGGCCTTGAGCGCGGGCACCCGGAGCCGCACGGTCTTGCCTGGCGGGATCACCTTCTCGATTCGAAGCTCGCGGCTCTCGAACTCCTCGGCCGTCTTGTCACGGTTGGTGACGACGAGCACGAACGGCGCGCCCGCCTTGACCCGGACCTCCTCGGGCTGGAACCGGTTCTCCTCGATCGTGAGCGCGATCTCGGCCGGGTCGGCCGCCGTGGCGGCCGACGGGGCGACGACGGCGGCGAGCGTCGTAGCCAGGAGCAGCGCGAAACGGTGCATGGGATCGGATCCTCCGTATCAGGGCACCCGCGGAGATTAGGTATACCTAATATCGAGAGAATGGTCAACCTGATATTTCGGCCTCGCGGGACGCGACGGGAGGCCCTGGCCACCGCCCCGCGGTACACTGCCCGTGGTGACGCCCGACGATTTCGATTACAAGCTGCCGCCCGATGCGATCGCGCAGACGCCCGCCGCCGCCCGTGACGCCTCGCGGCTCCTCGTGATCGACCGCGCCCGCGGCGCGCTCGAGGACCGCGCGTTTTCCGAGCTCCCGGAGCTCTTGCGTCCGGGCGACTGCGTGGTCGTCAACAACTCGCGAGTGATCCCGGCGCGCGTCCTCGCGCGGGACAGCGGCGGGCGCCCCGTCGAGCTGCTCTTCTTCGCGCGCGAGGATGAGCGCCGCTGGCGGGCGCTCGTGCGCCCGGGGCGGCGCTGCCGCGTGGGCGCGGAGCTCCTGGTCGCGGGGGAGGGTGGCGCGCGGCTCCGCATCGTCGGCGTCACCGCGGACGGCGCGCGGCTCGTCGAGTGCCTCGACGGGACGGTCGAGGACCTGATGCGCGCGCACGGGCTCCCGCCGCTGCCGCCTTACATCGAGCGATTCGCGACGCCGACGCCGGAAGATCGCGAGCGCTATCAGACGGTGTACGCACGGCCGCCGGGGTCGGTCGCGGCGCCGACCGCCGGCCTGCACTTCACAGCCGCCCTCCTGGACCGCCTGCGCCGGCGCGGGCTCGAGGTCCACGAGCTCACGCTGCACGTCGGTCCCGGGACCTTCCGCCCGATCAAGACGGCGACGATCGAGGACCACGTGCTGCCGCCGGAGCGCGCGTCGATTCCGGCGGCGGTCGCCGACGCGGTGCACCGGGCGCGCGCCGAGGGGCGCCGCGTGCTCGCGGTGGGGACCACGACGACGCGCGCCCTCGAGAGTGCAGCGCAGGCGGACGGACGGGTCCGGGCGCTCGAGGGCGATGCCGGGGTCTACATCACGCCGGGCTATCGCTTCCGCGTCGTGGACGCGTTGCTGACGAATTTCCACCTGCCGGGCTCGTCGCTCCTCGTGCTCGTGGCAGCGTTTGCGGGCCGTGAGCTGATCTTGAAATCGTACGCGCACGCGGTCCGCGCGGGCTATCGCTTCTACTCGTACGGCGACGCGTGTCTGCTGATATAGCGAGGTCCGCGAGGCCGGTGCCACGCTGGGTGGCCTGAGACAGATGCGCTTCGAGGTCGTCGCGAGCGACGGCGCCGCGCGCTGCGGCCGCCTCACGACCGCCCACGGCGTGGTCGAAACGCCCGTCTTCATGCCGGTCGGCACGCGCGGCGCCGTGAGGAGCCTGGCGCCCGATGACCTCCGGGCGGCGGGCGCCCAGCTCGTGCTCGCGAACACGTACCACCTGTTCCTCCGTCCTGGACACGAGCTGATCCGGACGCTCGGCGGGCTCCACCGCTTCATGGGCTGGGACGGCGCGCTCCTCACGGACTCGGGCGGCTTCCAGGTCTGGAGCCTCTCGAAGCTCCGCCGCATCGCCGAGGACGGCGTGGAGTTCCGCTCACCCGTCGACGGGTCGACCCATTTCCTGTCGCCCGAGCTCGTGGTGGAGGTCCAGCTGGCACTGGGCGCCGACATCATCCACCCGCTCGACGAGTGCCTGGCGTATCCCGCGACGCACGAGGCGGCGGCGCGGTCGCTCGAGCTCACGCTCCGCTGGGCGGCGCGTTCGAAGGCGGCGCACGGAGGGGCCCCCGGCCCGGCGCTCTTCGGGATCGTCCAGGGCGGGACCCACGAGGACCTCCGCCGCCGCGCCGTGAGCGCGACGGTCGCGCTGGAGTTCGACGGCTACGCGATCGGCGGCATGGCGGTCGGGGAGCCCAAGCCCGCGATGTACGACCTCACCGCGCTGGTGGCCGGTCTCCTGCCCGCCGGCCAGCCGCGCTACCTCATGGGCGTCGGCAAGCCCGAGGACCTCGTCCACGCGGTGGCGCGCGGCGTGGACATGTTCGACTGCGTGCTGCCAACGCGCAACGCGCGCAACGGCCAGTGCTTCACCTGGGACGGGCCCGTCACGCTCAAACAGGCCCGCTACGCGAGGGATGGGTTACCGTTGGACCCGGAGTGCGCGTGCTACGCGTGCCGCAGCTTCTCCCGCGCCTACCTGCGCCACCTGTTCATGTCGGATGAGCTGCTCGCGTACCGCCTTCTCTCGCTCCACAACGTTCACTTCTTCCTGCGGCTCGTGCGGGAGATGCGCGCGGCGATCGCGGAGCGGGCGTTCGACTCATTCCAGGCTCGGTTTTTCGCGCGTTATGCAGTATCATCCGTTGATGTCTCGCGCGAGTGACTGCTCCGGAGGCCCGACTTCCGATGAACGTCGCCCACGCCGCTGACATCGCGTTCGCCGCCTCGGCCTCGCCGGGCGGAGGCGGGTCCGGGGCCGTCGCCACGCAGCTCCTCTTCTTCGCCGCGATCTTCGCGATCTTCTGGTTCCTGCTGATCCGCCCGCAGCAGAAGCAGAAGCGCGAGCGCGAACAGATGCTCGCCGCGCTCAAGCGGGGCGACCGCGTGGTCACGACGGGCGGGTTGCACGGCACGATCACGGGTCTCGACGCGCAGAAGGTCGTGCTGCGCGTGACGGATCAGGTGAAGCTCGAGTTCGACCGCGTGGCCATCGGACGGATCCTGGAGCCACAGGGCGATAAGAATGCCTAGGAACCTCTGGTCGCGGGTGAGCCTCGTCGCCGTCGTGGTTCTCGGCTCCGTCTGGTACCTCTACCCGCCGCAGCGGACGATCAACCTCGGTCTCGACCTGCAGGGCGGCATCCACCTCGTGCTCGGCGTCGAGACCGACAAGCACATTGCGAGTCAGACCGACCGCGCCGCCGAGGATCTCAAGGCCACACTCGAGCGCAAGGGCCTCGCGCTCAAGCGCATCGCGCGCGAGGGCGACGGGACCCTGGTCGTCGAGCTCGCGAACCCGCAGAGCTGGAACGACGCCCTGACCGCGGCGTCCGAACAGCAGGGCTTCGAGCGGCGCGACGAGAACCAGGCCGCGGGGCGCTTCAAGCTCGTGATGAGCGAGCGCGTGATCAGCCGGCTCCGCGACGACGCGGTCCGCCAGGGGCTGGAGACGATCCGCAACCGCATCGACCAGTTCGGCGTGGCGGAGCCGACCATCACGCGGCAGGGGAGCGACCGGATCCTGATCCAGCTGCCGGGCATCCACGATGCGGCGCGGGCGAAGGCGCTCATCGGCAAGACGGCGCTCCTCGAGTTCAAGCTGGTCGACGAGCGCGTGTCAGTCGAGGAGGCGCTCAAGGGCAACCTGCCGGACACCGACGCGATCCTCTACCAGCGGCGTCTGGACAAGGACACGAAATCGGAGCGGAAGATCCCGTACGTGGTCCAGAAGCGGGCGCTCCTCACGGGCGCGGAGCTGACGCGCGCCGAGGTGCAGGCCGACTCGAACACGCCCGGGAACTGGCAGGTCTCGATCGAGTTCACCGCGACGGGCGCGCGGATCTTCGGCGAGGTCACCGAAGCGAACGTGGGCAAGCACCTTGCGATCATTCTCGACGGCACGGTGTACTCGGCGCCCCGGATCAACGAGCGCATCCCCGGCGGGCGCGCGGTCATCACGGGCCAGTTCACGGTGGACGAGGCTCGCGACCTCGCCATCGTGCTCCGCGCGGGCGCGCTGCCCGCCCCGGTCACGATCCTCGAGGAGCGCACGGTGGGCCCGTCGCTCGGCGCCGACTCGATCCGCCAGGGGCTGATGGCGATCACGGCGTCGGCGGTGGTCGTCTTCGTGTTCATGCTCCTCTACTACCGGCTGTCCGGGCTCATCGCCGATGTCGCGCTCGGGCTGAACCTCTTCATCCTCTTCGCCTGCATGGCGGCGATCGGGGCGACGCTCACGCTGCCGGGCCTCGCGGGCATCGCGCTCACGGTGGGCATGGCGGTGGATACGAACATCCTGATCTTCGAGCGCATCCGCGAGGAGCTGCGGGTGGGGAAGACGCCGCGCGCGGCGATCGAGGCTGGGTTCAGGCGGGCGCTGCGGACGATCGTCGACACGCACCTGACCGTCATGGGCACCGCGGTGATCCTCGTGTTCTTCGGGAGCAGTTCCGTCAAGGGCTTCGGGGTGTCGCTGTTCATCGGCCTCCTGGCGAGCCTCTTCACCGCGTACTTTGTCACGCGACTGCTCTTCGACCTCGTCTACATGGGCCGCCGGAAGGTCGAGGCCGTCTCGATCTGACGCCACGATGATCGAGCTCTTCAAGAACCCCAACTACGACTTCATCGGCAAGCGGAAGTGGGCGTACTACTTCTCGATCACGATCACCCTGATCGGTCTCATCTCGCTCGTCGCCAAGGGTGGGCTCCGGTACGACATCGACTTCACGGGGGGCACGCTCATCCAGGTCCGCTTCGAGCAAGCGCCGTCCGTCGCGCAGATCCGCTCGAGCCTATCGACGATCCACCTGGGCGAGTCGGTCATCCAGCGGTTCGGAGACGAGCGCGAGTACATCATCCGCTTGCCGCTCAAAGAGATCCCCTCCGAAGAGGTCTCTCGGTTGGTGCAGTCGGCGCTCGGTGCCGGCGGCGGGCCGCTCGGAAAGTTCGAGATCCGGCGGGTCGAGTTCGTCGGGCCCCAGGTGGGCCGAGACCTACAGCTGCAGGCGGTGTACCTCGTATTCGTCGGCCTCGTGTGGATCATGATCTACATCGCCCTCCGCTTCGACCTCAAGGGCGGCGTCGCGGCCGTCATCGCCGTCATCCACGACGTCCTCGTGTGCCTGGGCGCGCTCTCGCTCACGAACCGCGAGTTCTCGCTCCCCGTGCTCGCGGCGCTCCTGACCATCATCGGCTACTCCGTCAACGACACGATCGTCGCGTACGACCGGCTGCGGGAGAACCGCGGCAAGATGATCCCGAAGGGGCGCACGTTCGCCGAGCAGATGAACGACGCGGTCAACCAGACCCTCTCGCGGACCGTGCTCACCTCGCTGACCACCTTCTTTTCGGCGGCGGTTCTGCTCTTCTTCGGCGGCAAGACGCTCGAGGACTTCGCGTTCGTCCTCTTCGTCGGGGTCATCACCGGGACCTACTCGACCACGTACATCGCCGCGGCGATCGTCGTGGACTGGACCCAGTACGTGGAGGGGCGACTCCGGCGGTCCAAAAAAGCGGTGGCGAAAGCCTGAAGGACGCGTAAAATCATATGTTTAACCAGAGGGTTTCGCACCGTGACCCAAATTCAGGCGCTGATCGAGGAGATCCCGAAGTACCAGCCCGGGGCTGACCTCAACCTCCTCACCCGGGCGTACGAGTTCTCCGCGGCGTCGCACCGGGGCCAGCAGCGCGCCTCCGGCGAGCCGTACCTCAGCCACCCCCTCGAAGTCGCCACCCTCCTCGTGAACTTCAAGATGGACGTCACGACCGTGACGGCGGGGCTCCTGCACGACGTCCTCGAGGATACGAAGGCCACGAAGGAGGACCTCGAGCGCGAGTTCGGCGCCGATATCGCCGAGCTCGTGGACGGCGTGACGAAGATCGGCAAGCTCGCCTTCTCCTCGCGCGAGGAGCGCCAGGCCGAGAACTTCCGCAAGATGCTCGTCGCCATGGCGCGCGACCTGCGCGTGCTGATGATCAAGCTCGCCGACCGCCTCCACAACATGCGCACCCTCGACTACCTGCCTCCCGACAGGGCGAAGAAGATCGCGCAGGAGACGCTCGACATCTACGCGCCCTTGGCGCACCGGCTCGGCATGGCGAAGGTGAAGGCGGAGCTCGAGGACCTGGCGCTCCGCGCCCTGAACCCGGAGGATTACGTCGACCTCCAGAAGCGCGTCGCCAAGCGCCGCCTCGAGCGCGAGGCGGACATCAACCAGGTGATCGCGATCCTCGAGCGGAAGCTCTCGGAGGTCGGCATCGAGGCGCAGATCCGCGGCCGCCCGAAGCACTTCTACTCGATCTGGAAGAAGATGCACGATCAGGGCCGCGAGTTCGACGAGATCTATGACCTCACCGCCGTCCGTGTCATCACCCCCTCCGTGCGCGACTGCTACGGCGCCCTCGGCGTCATCCACTCGCTGTGGAAGCCCGTGCCCGGCCGCTTCAAGGACTTCATCGCGATGCCGAAGGTCAACATGTACCAGTCGCTCCACACGACGGTCATCGGTCCCAAGGGCGACCCGGTCGAGATCCAGATCCGCACCCGCGAGATGCACCGGATCGCCGAGGAGGGCATCGCGGCGCACTGGCTCTACAAGGAGAAGAAGTCGGGCAAGGACAAGCTCGACGAGTCGCTCCTGTGGCTGCGCCAGCTCATCGAGACGCAGCAGGACATGAAGGACCCGCGCGAGTTCATGGACACCGTGCGGGTCGATCTGTTCCCGGACGAGGTGTATGTCTTCACGCCCAAGGGGGACGTGAAGGCGCTCCCGGAAGGCTCCACGCCGATCGACTTCGCCTACGCGGTCCACACGAAGGTCGGCGAGCGCTGCGTCGGTGCGAAGGTGAACGGCAAGCTCGTGCCGCTCCGCTACACGCTGCGCCAGGGCGACATCGTCGAGATCGTCACCTCGCCGAACCAGCATCCGAGCCGCGACTGGCTCAAGATTGTCAAATCCACTCGCGCCCGCTCGAAGATCAATCAGTGGCTCAAGGTCGAGGAGCGTGCCCGCTCGATCGAGCTGGGCCGGGAGCTCTTCGAGCGCGAGGCCAAGAAGTACCGGCTCAACCCGACGGCGCTGCTCGGCGGCGAGGAGATCAAGAAGGCGGCGGCCGACCTCGGCTACTCGACCGGGGACGACCTGCTGGCGGCGCTCGGCTATGGCAAGAGCTCCGTGCACCAGCTCTTGAACAAGGTCGTACCCGGCGCCCTCATCGAGCCGCCGGAGCGCGCCAAGACGGCGACCGCAGCGCCACGCCCGAAGACCGACCAGGGCGTCCGCATCCGTGGCGTGGACGACCTGCTCGTCCGCTTCGCCAGGTGCTGCAACCCGCTCCCCGGCGACCAGATCGTGGGCTTCATCACCCGGGGGCGCGGGCTCACGGTCCACGCGCGCGACTGCCTGACCGTCGCCAAGAGCGTCCTCGACCGGGAGCGGCTCATCGACGTCGAGTGGGACGTCGCGGAGCCCGCCAAGCGGCCCGTGAAGGTCGCCGTCTACATCGGCAGGGACCGCCCGGGGCTCCTGGCCGAGATCACCGGGGCGATTTCGTCGCGCAACGGCAACATCACCAAGGCTGAGGTCACGGTGACCGACGACCGTCGGGGTATCAACCACTTCGTGATCGAGGTCGCCGACCTCCACCAGCTCCAGGACATCATCGGCGCGATCCGCGAGATCAGGGACGTCATCAACGTCGAGCGCGTCCGGGGGCTCTAGGAGCGGCGAGGCGGGGCAGGGTCGATGCTCAGAAAACCCCACTTCGCCCTGACCCTGCCCCGCCTCGCCGCCCCTCTACCCGTGGGCGCGCCCGCCAGAGACCGGGCATGATGACGCGGCGGCAGTTCGAGGCGCTGGTGGAGCGGGGGCTACGTCGCCTGCCCCGGAAGTTCAAGGACAAGCTCGCGAACATCGCCGTCGTCGTCGAGGACTGGCCGGACGACGAGACGCTCGCCGACCTCGGGATCGAGCCGCCCGACACACTCTACGGGCTCTACCGGGGCGTCGATCTCACGCACCGCGACTCCAGCTACGGCAACGTGCTCCCCGACACGGTCACGATCTACCAGGGCCCGATCGAGGAGGACTGCGCCGACGAGGAGGAGATGGCGGAGCTCGTGCGCGAGACCGTGATTCACGAGCTCGGCCATTACTTCGGCCTGGACGACGAGACGATGGAGCGCATCGAGGACTCGGACGTCTAGGGAGAACGTGTCAGGGGCCCGGCGGCTCGTGGATGCCCTCGCCGCCGTCGCCTCCCGCTACGATCCCCCGGCGCGGAAGGAGAAGCTCCGCCTGCTCGACGCGCTCGAGGGCTGCGCCCTCCCGCGGCCGGCGTCGCTCGTCCGCCTCCACGAGACGCTGTGCTTTCTCCAGGCGTACGCCGACGGTCCCGAGGTCCTCGAGCGCGTCGATCGCGCGCTCGCGGAATTCCCCCAGCGCGTGATGCGGCTCGGGCCCGCCGCGCGGAAGCGCCTCCACGACTCCGGGATCGCGAACGCGACGCTCGATTACCCGTTCGGCTTTCCGATGGCTCGCTGGCTCACGTCGCGTTTTCCGCGCGACTGCGAGGTCGCCTGGGCACGCTTTGAGGACACGGAGCGCTTGGACGAGACGCTGTCGCTCCTCGCCGCCGCGGCGGAGGGGGACGCGTTCAGCGACGGCGGGATGGGCTGGCGCGCGTGGCTCCGCGTCGCCAAAGGCGGCCGGCGGATGACCGACCTCCAGCTCCTCGTCGAGCTGTTCGAGCGGACCGGGCTCCCGGAGGAGACACGCGACTGGCTCTATGAGAGCCTGGCGCTGCCGGTCCTGTGGCGCCCGCGGGGCGTCGGCGCCTCGCGCACACTCGCGCGGGTCTCGCCGTCGCGCCTGTTCTTCCACGCGGACGGGCTCGAGCGGCACGTCGCGGCGCTCGGCGAGACGCTCGCGGCACCGCTGCCGTCGCTCCGGCCGGCGCCGCGCGGCCTGGCCGAGTCGCTGATCGACGCGGCCCGCGTGGCGATGGCCACGCGCCAGCGCGAGCTCCACGCCTTCTCGCATCCGAATCCCGACGACGTCCTCCTGGCTGACGGAGACCGCGGCGTACGGCTCGCCTTCATCGGGATCCAGCCGGGCTTCCGCCTCCCGCTCGAGGGCTACTACGCTTTCCTCGCCCTCAAGAACGGGATCCCGGTGGCCTACGGCGGCGGCTGGGAGCTCTTCGGCACGCTCGACTTCGCCGTCAACGTCTTCGCGTCGTTCCGCCAGGGCGAGTCGGCGTCCCTCGCGACCGAACTGCTCCGCGCGTACCGGCGCATCTTCGGGATGCGGACGATCGCCGTGGACCGCTACCAGCTCGGCCACGAGAGCACAGAGGCGCTGCGCTCGGGGTCGTTCTACTTCTACCATCGTCTCGGCTTCCGGCCCCGCGATCCGGACGTGCTGCGTGTGCTGGACGCCGAGCAGTCGAAGATCGCAGCGGACCGGTCGTATCGCTCGCCCGTCCCCGTCCTCAAGCGGCTCGCGGGAGCCGAGGTCTATCTGACGCTCCCGGGCGGCCATCCCGAGCCCGAGAAGCGCCTCCGCGCGACGGACGTCTCGGCGCTCGTCGCACGCCTCATCGCGCGCGAATTCGGCGGCGACCGGCTCGCCGCGGTGAGGGAGTCGACGGCGCGGGTGCGGCGCGCGCTCGGCGTCGCCAGCTGGACCGCGTGGCCGACGGCCGAGCGGCGCGCCTTCGCGCAGATGTCGCCGGTCGCTGGGCTCATCACGGATCTCGAGAAGTGGACCGCCGCGGAGCGTCGCCACCTGCTCCGGGTCCTCCGCGCCAAGGGAAGCGGGAGCGAGCGCGCGTACGCCAACCTCCTCGACTCGCATCGGCGGTTTCAACAGAGCCTCGAGGCGCTGGTCAGCTCATAGGTCTCGCGGGTAGACCAGCTGCGGCTCGGTCGCGTAAGTTTTGGCTTGACAAGGACTTTCATTCCTCCTTATGGTTTCAGCAGATGCTGAAAGACGCGGAGCCAGAGAAACATGCTGAAATCCGGGGAGATCCGACCACAAGTGGCTCAGCGGCTTCGGGAGCTTCTTCCCACGGCGAAGGCCTGGGAGGAAACGGCCGACACGAAAATCTCCGGACAGCGTGTGGACTTAGTCGCGAAGTTCCGGCTGATCGACCAGGAGCACACGTTGGTCGTTGAGATCAGCCCACTGGGGCAACCCCGACAGATCAGGGCGGTCGTGACCCGGCTCGCCGAGATCCGACGCGATCTGCCGGAGGCGTATCCGGTCGCCGCCGCCGTCTACATCGGGCCGCAGAGCGCCCGGATTCTCACGAGCCACAACCTCGGCTATGTCGACCTCTCGGGCAACTGCTACCTCGCCTTTGGGAACGTCCTGATCGAGAAGGAAGGCAAGCGCAACGTCCGCCCCTCCGTGCGTCCCCTCCGCTCGCTCTTCGCTCCGCGCGCGACCCGCGTCATCCGCGTGCTCCTCGTCGAGCCGGCGCGGGCGTGGCGGCTCGAGGAGCTGGCGCACGCGGCGGCGGTAAGCCTGGGCCACGCCCATAACGTCGTGAAGCGACTCGAGCAGCTCGCCTGGGTGGAGCGCGAGGAGAGCCAGAAGATCCGCCTCGGGAAGCCGGCGGACCTCCTCGAGAGCTGGTGCGAGTCGTACACGTACCGGACCAATGAGATCAGCTCGTACGTCGCCCCCGAGCGCGTGACCCGAACGTTCATGAGCGAGATCGCGCGCGTGGCGACGGCGCAGGGGCGCCGTTACGGGTTCACCCTCAATGCCGGCGTGTCGCTCGTGGCCCCGAGCCTCCGCGTACCGGCCGTGCACTGCTACCTCGAAGGCGACCCGGCCCCGATCGCCGCGGCGCTCGGCCTCCGCGCGACGGCCGAGGCGGACGGCGCCGTGCACTTTCTCGCGCCCTACGACCCCGGCGTGTTCTACGGCGCGCTGGAGAAGGGCGGGCTCAGGGTGGTATGTCTGCCGCAGCTCTACGCCGACCTCCTGCATCACGAGCGGCGTGGGCGCGAGCAGGCCGAACATCTCCGGCGCGAGGCCATGGGCTACTGAGCGCCGAGCCTCGCGCCCGAGCGTGCTGCGGTGAATCCAGAACGGGGAGGAGGTGACGCTGTCGATGAAGAAGAAGGCGGCCAAGAAAAAGAAGAAGTAGTGCTGCGGGTCCACGGTGGGGGGCAGTCGCCTCCCACCCGCGACGATCCGGGAGGGGGCCACGCCCCCTCCCGTTTGTGCCTGTGCTTAAATGACCTTGGTGACCTTGCCCGCCTTGAGACACCGGGTGCAGACGCGCACGCGCCGGGTCTTGCCGGCGATCTGCGCCCGTATCGAGACGAGGTTCGGAAGCCACCGGCGCTTCGTGAGCTTGTGCGCGTGGCTGATCGTATGACCCACCGAGGGGCCCTTCCCGCAGATATCGCACCGCTGCGCCATGAACGCTCCTCGGAATGGATGGCGGTCTCGGGAGACGACGGCACTGTATAGCACGGGCACGCGCTCGACGCAAACGGCGACGCCGGATCTCCGGACGCCGCTCCAGTTCCTGAAGGGCGTCGGGCCCCGGCGCGCGGCTCAGCTCGAGCGGAAGGGGCTCCGCACCGTCGAGGACGCGCTCTTCTTCCTGCCGCTCCGCCACGAGGACCGCACCCGGCTCGTGCCCTTCCGCGCGCTCCAGCCGGGCCAGGTCGCCACGTGCTCGGGGACGATCGTGGGCCTCTCGCCACCGCCGCCGGGACGGCCACGGGCGCCGTTCGTCGCCATGCTTCGCGACGAGAGCGGCTACGCGCAGGCGAGCTGGTTCAACGGCGCCTATCTCGCGCGCGTGTTCAAGCGTGGCCAACGGCTCGTCCTGCACGGCCGGGTCACGCGCTTCAAGGGCGCGATCGTGATCCAGCAGCCGGACTACGAGCTCATCGAGAGCGGCGAGGACGACCGGCTGCACACGGGCCGGCTCGTGCCCGTGTACTCGCTGACCGAAGGGCTCGCGCAGCGCGCGCTCCGCTCGCTCATGTGGCGCATCGTCGACACCTTCGCGCGAGAGGTGCCGGAGGCGCTCCCTGACGCAGTCAGAGCGCGGCGTAAGCTCGTCACGCTCCCACAGGCGCTCAGCGACTGCCACTTCCCCGAGACCGACGCGGCGCTCGACGCCGCGCGCCACCGACTTGCGTTCGACGACTTCCTGTTGCTCCAGCTCGGCCTCGCCATCCTGCGCTCGCGGACGACGCGCGCGCGCGGCCTCGCGATGAACCCGCGGGGCGAGCTCGTCACCCGGCTCCGCGCTTCGCTGCCGTGGCCGCTCACCCGCGCGCAGGAGCGCGTGTGGGACGAGATCCGGCGGGACATGGCGTCGCCGTTCCCGATGCACCGGCTGCTCCAGGGCGACGTCGGCTCGGGCAAGACGATCGTCGCGGCCCTCGCGGTCCTGACAGCCGTCGAAGCCGGCTACCAGGCCGCGGTGATGGTGCCGACCGAGATTCTCGCCGAGCAGCACTTCATGACCTTTCGCCAGCTCCTCGAGCCGCTCGGCGTGCCGGTGACGCTGCTCACCTCGTCGCTCAAGCTGCGCGAGCGCGCGGCGCGCCGGGCAGGGCTCGCCGCGGGGGAGATCTCGTGCGTCGTCGGCACGCACGCGCTCGTGCAGGGGAGCGTGGAGCTGCGCCGCCTCGGGCTCGCGGTCGTGGACGAGCAGCACCGGTTCGGCGTCGAGCAGCGCGCCCGGCTCCGTGGCAAGGGCGAGCATCCCGACCTCCTCGTGCTGACGGCGACGCCGATCCCAAGAACGCTCGCGCTGACGCTCTACGGCGACCTCGACGTCTCGGTCCTCGACGAGCTGCCGCCGGGCAGGCGCCCCGTCGTCACCGTCGCGCGCACCGAATCGAAGCGCCGCGAGATCTACGAGTTCCTGCGCGACGAGATCGGCCGCGGCCGCCAGGTCTACGTCGTCTACCCGCTCGTCGAGGAGTCGGAGGCGCTGGACCTCAAGGCGGCGACGGACATGGCGCGGCATCTCGCCGAGGACGTCTTCCCCGACCTCACCGTCGGGCTCATGCACGGGCGACTCGGCTTCGAGGCGAAAGACGCGATCATGCGCCGGTTCAAGGCGGGCGAGATCCACATCCTCGTCTCGACGACCGTGATCGAGGTCGGGATCGACGTCCCGAACGCGTCGGTGATGCTCGTCGAGCACGGCGAGCGCTTTGGGCTCTCGCAGCTCCACCAGCTCCGCGGGCGCGTCGGGCGCGGGCCGTGGAAGTCGTACTGCATCCTCCTTACGGGCGGCCGCCTCGCCCCGGAGGCCGAGCGGCGCATCGGCGCGATGGTCGAGACGAACGACGGGTTCAAGATCGCCGAGGTTGACCTCGAGTTGCGCGGGCCCGGCGAGTTCTTCGGCACCCGGCAGTCGGGCTTGCCTGAGTTCCGCACCGCCGACCTCCTCCGCGACGGGGCGATCCTCGAGGAGGCGCGCCAGGAGGCCCAGGCGATCATCGCCGCCGACCGCGAGCTCCGCGACCCGGCGCACGGTGGACTGCGCGCGAGCCTGCTGGCCCGCTGGCGCGGTAAGCTCGCGCTCGCGAGCGCGGGCTGAGCGGCGCATGCGCGTGATCGCCGGCTCCCTCAAGGGGCGCCGTCTCGTCACGCCCCGCGGTCCCACGACCCGCCCGACCGCCGACCAGGTGCGCACGGCTCTCATGGACACCCTGACGCCACGGCTTCCGGGCTCGCGCGTGCTCGACCTCTTCGCCGGCGCGGGCGGCGTCGGCCTCGAGGCGCTCTCGCGGGGCGCCACGCACGCGACGTTCGTCGAGGGCCAGGCACGCGCCGTCGCCGCGCTCGGCGCGAACCTCAAGGCGCTCGGCGTCGAGGCGCACGCGCGCGTGCTCCGCCTCGACGTCGGCCGTGCCCTCGAACGCCTGGCCGCGGAGGGCGCGCAGTTCGGGATCGTCTTCCTCGACCCACCGTACGCGACCGACCTCGCGGCGCACACGCTCGAGACGCTCGGGGCGGGTCCCGTCTTGGCACCCGGCGCGATCGTCGTGGCCCAGCACCCGACCAAGCGCGCGCCCGCTCCGGAAGTTGGCGGTCTGAAAGCGTTTCGGACGCGCCGATTCGGAGAGACAACCTTGACTTTCTTTCGAGCCGAAGGGTAGCCTGAGGGCCGTGGCCAAGCGCGCGGTCTATCCGGGCATGTTCGATCCCGTGCACAACGGCCACATCGACGTCATCCAGCGCAGCCTCCAGATCTTCGACGAGCTGATCGTCGCGGTCGTCGCGAACCCCTCGAAGCAGCCGCTCTTCACGGTCAAGGAGCGCCTCGAGATGATCGACGAGGCGACGGCCGGGCTCAGCAACTTCCGCATCGTCGCGTTCGACGGGTTGCTGATCGACCTGGTCGCCCGCGAGCGAGCCGACTGCATCGTGCGCGGCATCCGCGCGGTCTCGGACTTCGAGTACGAGTTCCAGATGGCGCTGATGAACCGCAAGCTCCGGTCGACGGTCGAGACGGTGTTCCTCATGCCGCACGAGAAGTACACGTACATCTCCTCGCGCCTCATCAAGGAAGTCGCCGGCTTCGGCACGTCGGTGACGGGAATGGTCCCGACGATCGTCGAGAAGCGGCTGGCGGAAAAGTTCCCTCCCAAGTAACCCGGCGGGCCGCCGCCGAAGGAGCCACACGCCGTGCTGGCCGAACGCCTGAAGACGCTTGCCCCGTCGTCGACGCTCGCGGTGCAGGCCAAGGCCAAGGCGCTCCGCGCGCAAGGCGTCGACGTGATCTCGTTCGGGGCGGGCGAGCCAGACTTCGACACGCCCGAGCGCATCAAGGCCGCCGCAGTGGAGGCGATGCGGCGCGGCCAGACGAAGTACACGGAGGTCGCCGGCATCTCCGAGTTGCGCCAGGCCGTGTGCGCCAAGCTCAAGCGGGACAACGGGCTCGAGTACGAGCCCGGCGACGTCCTCGTCTCGTGCGGTGCCAAGCACGCGCTCTTCAACATAGCCGTCGCGGTCTTGAACCCCGGCGACGAGGTCCTGATCCCGAGCCCGTACTGGGTCTCGTATCCGGAGCAGGCGCGGCTCGTCGGCGGCGTGCCGGTGGAGGTCGAGACGCGGGAGGCGACGGGGTTCGACCTCGATCCCGATCGGCTGCGCGCGGCCGTCGGGCCGCGCACCAAGGTGATCATCCTCAATAGCCCGAACAACCCGACGGGCGCCGTCTTCTCGCGCGAGGCGCTCACCGCGGTCGCCCGCTTGGCGGTCGAAACGAGGCTGCTCGTGGTCTCCGACGAGTGCTACGAGGCGCTCACGTTCGACGGGCGTCACGTCTCCATCGCCTCGCTCGGTCCCGAGATCAAGGCGCGGACGCTCGTCGTCAACACGTGCTCCAAGGCGTATGCGATGACCGGCTGGCGCATCGGCTATGCGGCGGGACCGCGCGAGCTGATCCGCGCGATGACCGACGTCCAGAGCCAGATGACGTCGAACGCATCGTCCGTGGCCCAGTGGGCGGCGGTCGAGGCGCTCGCGGGATCCCAAAATGACGTCGGGAAGATGGCGGCCGAGTTCGACCGGCGGCGCCACCTCATCGTCGACGGCCTCAACACGCTGGACGGCGTCTCGTGCGTCATGCCGAAGGGCGCGTTCTACGCGTTCGCGAACGTGTCAGGGCTCTTCGGGCGGCGCTGGAAGAGCGCCGAGACGACCGTGCGGCTCGCCGGCTCGGTCGACGTCGCCGCGTTTCTGCTCGAGCAGGCGCGGGTGGCCGTCGTGCCGGGGCTCGACTTCGGCTCCGACGCCCACGTGCGCCT
>QHTD01000068.1:23074-35585 GCA_003220675.1 Candidatus Rokuibacteriota bacterium
AAGCTCGAGGCGCTCGGGAACGACGAGTACAAGGCGACGCTGAAGATCGGCGTGGCGGCGGTGAAGGGAACCTTCGAGGGCAAGGTGCGTCTGTCGGACAAGAAGCCGCCCGAGTCGTACCGCCTCGCGGCCGAGGGCAGTGGCGGCCCGGGCTTCGTCAAGGCCGACACGGTGATCACGTTCACCGAGACCGACGGCGGCACGCGCGTCTCCTACAGCGCCGACGTACAGGTGGGTGGGCTGATCGCCGGCGTTGGCCAGCGGATGATCGGCGGCGTGTCGAAGATGATGGCCGATCAGTTCTTCAACCGCATGAGCGAATTGCTGCAGTCCGCCTGACCCCGCGCCCCATGGCCGCCCGCTACCTCGAGCCACGCCTGGAGCGGTCCTCGCGCGCCGAGATGACGCGGCTGCAGACGCGGCGGTTCAAGGAGCAGCTCCGGCACGCGTACGCGCACAGCCCGTTTTACTGTCGCAAGCTCAAGGCGGCGGGCGTCACGCCCGCGGCCATCCGCACGCTCGACGATCTCCGGAAGCTTCCGTTCACGACGAAGGACGAGCTGAAGGAGAATCAGGCGGTGAAGCCCCCATGGGGCGACGTGCTCGCCGTGCCGTTCGCCGACGTGCTCCGCGTCCACATGACGTCGGCGACGACGGGACGCCCGCTCGCGTTTCTCGACACGCGGGAGGACTGGCACGGCTTCTACCATTCGTACGCGCGCTCGCTCTACGCGTACGGCGTCCGCAGGCCCGACGTCGTCATGGCCGCGTTCTCGTACGGGCCGTGGATCGGCTACTGGTCGGGCTTCTACGCGGCGCAGGACCTGGGCTGCCTCGTCTTCCCCGTCGGCGGGCTCACGACCGACCAGCGGATCGACGCGCTGCTGAGCTACCCGATCACGGTGCTCGGCTGCACGCCCTCCTACGCGCTCTTCCTCGCCGAGGCCGCGGGGAAGAAGGGGATCGACCTCGCCAAGCAGGGGAAGGTCCGCATCACGTGGCACACGGGCGAGCCGGGCGCCTCGATCCCCGCGACCAAGGCGAGGATCGAGGCGGCGTTCGGCGCGAAGGCGTTCGACCTTCCCGGGCTCACCGAGATCGCCGCGTGGGGGTTCGAGTGCGACGCGCGCGCCGGCCTGACGCACGTGCACGAGGACTACTGCTATCCCGAGATCCTCGACGAGCAGGACCGGCCCGTCGGCCCGGGCGGGCGCGGCGAGCTGGTCTTCACGAGCCTCTACCGGAAGGCGATGCCGCTCATCCGGTACCGCACGCGTGACATCGTCCATGTCGCCGACAGGAAGTGCCCGTGCGGTCGCACGCTGATCGCCCTGGAGGGCGGCGTCCTCGCGCGCCTCGACGACATGAAGAAGATTCGCGGAGTCATCGTCTACCCGCGGCGCATCGAAGAGCTGGTGCGCCCCCACGCGGGCGTGGACGAGTTCCAGATCGTCTTTCGGCGGCACGAGGGGCTCGACGACGTCCTGATCCGCATCGACCCCTCGCCATCGCTGTCGGGCGCCGAGCGCGACGGGCTCAGGGCGAGGCTCGTGGAGGACCTGCGGACCGGACTCGGGATTCGCGTGACGGTGGAGATCGGCGAGCCAGGGTCACTGCCCCGGTGGGATCATAAGGCCAAGCGCGTGAAGGACGAGCGCACCGAAGTGCCGTTCTAGCCGGATCGGGCCCTTCCCACCGCGGCGCCCATCCAAAGCGGCTGTTTATACGTGCTTGACCGGCCCACCGGGGAAGGGTAGATTTGGTCAGGATTCAGACCAATGAAAACACTCCCCCTGGCCGAAGCCAAGGCCAAGCTCAGTCGCCTGGTGGATCTCGTCGCGGAGACTGACGAGGAGATCCTCATCACGCGGAATGGCCGCCCCGCGGCCGTTCTTGTCAGCCCCGACGAGTACGAATCGTGGAAGGAGACCCGAGCGGTGCAGTCTGACCGCGAGCTGATACTGACGCGATCGTCTACCGCCTTCGCGTTCCACAATCCGTCGAGAATCTCATCAGGGGTCTTCATCCTGGCCTCAAGCGCAAGGTTCGGGCGGGCCTCGATGTCATCCGTGAGAATCCCGCTGCGGGAAAGGAGCTTCGCGACGATCTCGCGGGGCTGCACAGTCTTCGAGTTGGACGGTTCAGGATCATCTACCGGATTGCGCCGAAGCGGCTGATCGAACTGGTTGCCCTCGGCCCCCGCCGCACGATCTACGAGGACACGGTTCGGCTTCTCCGCCGGGAACGTGGACCGCGGCGGTAGCTGGCCGCAGATGGGCCTTTCATTCGCGGCCTAAGGCCTTTTCGGTCCCGGATTGATCTCTAGAGCGCTAGCTCGAGCGCGGCGACGGAGGCGCTGGCGGCTCGACCCGCGGCGTCGACTGGAGCGGTTGGTAGGTGGGCACCCAGACCCACACATGCGGCCATGTCACGCCATCACCGTGCAACTCCCAGCGGCCGGTCGGCAGCACGATCTCGGGCGCCGGTTCCACCCGTGGCGTCGGCACGTCGTAGCTCAGGTTTGGTTCTGGTGAGTAGCCCACAGGAGGGACGACGTAGACGACCGGTGGTGACTGCACGTACACGACCGGCGGTGACTGCACGTAGACCACCGGTGGAGGCGTTTGAACGACGGACGGACCGAAACGGAGGAACTTAGACCGCACCGGCCCTTGAGCGGTCTGCGGGTGTGCGCCGCTCGACGGGTGTGCGAGGGCCGGCGGCAGCACCCCCCGATCATGTGACCGGCCGTCGTGCCAGGCCAGTGCCACCCCGGGTAGGAGCAGAACCCAGGCTAGCGTGGCGATCGCGAGTCTCTTGGACCTATCCTTCACGGAGCCTTCCCGGCTCAGCCACAAACCCGGTTCGCTGCGCCTCACACCGGCTGATAGATGACCCGACCGCACTGATCGCAGTGGGGCCGCTGCATCCAATATTGTCCGGGCCATCCGCATGATGACGGCGCCAGGATGCCGCCGGCGCCGATCATGGCCGGACCGATGAAAGGCGACGACGGCAAGGGCCGCAATGAGCTTCTTCATGGGGACCTCCTACACTCGTACAGACGAAGCAAAGCGCGGTCCATTCACACGCTTAACTGTTTAGGCGACGAGGGATGAATCTTACCCGATTATCTCGTTGAGGCCTTCAACGACGCGATCAACTTCCTCCTCGGAAGCGCGCGCCAGACGCCGCCCGATCCGCTCCACGGAGAGAGTCCGGATCTGACTGATCCTAACCCACGATCGCTTCGGTAGGCCCGAGGCGCTACTCTCCGATGCGAGCGAAAGCCAGCGCGTGGTTCTTGACTGGTCAGGGCGACGGCAATGACCGTCGCCGCCCCTGGGAATTGCGACGCTTCTGTTCTATGTGTCCAGCTATTACTACGTGCTCGATGCGACGCTGCTCGTGAAATCCGGCGTGCTGGCAGCGACGGGTGTCGTGCTGCTCGCCGCGCGCTGGCTGGTGCTTTACGTCGTCATGCCGGAAGAGGGCGCCCATGCGTAGCGCGGTCGCGTTCATTTCCTGCGCAATGGTTCTCGCGCTGCTCAACTTCTCGATCGTCGGGAAGGAACGCCAACTGGAAAGCGGCAAAGTCGTCTTTCTCGAGCTCACTCCCGTGGATCCGCGCTCGCTCATGCAAGGGGATTACATGGCCCTTCGCTTCAAGATCGCGAACGACGCGCGGCCGGCGATGGATCGCTCGGAGTCGTCCGCCGGCCGCCGTTTCCAGGGTGATCTCACGACCGCGGACGGGTGTATTGTGGCCGCACTGGACCCGGCTTCCGTCGCGACGTATCGTCGCCTGGACGACGGAACGCCGCTTGCCCCGAACGAAGTCCTGCTTCGCTACCGGGTGCGCGGAGGCCAAGTCAAGTTCGCGACCAACGCTTTCTTTTTCCAGGAAGGCACCGCCAAGCGCTACGAGGGAGCGCGCTACGGAGAATTCCGGGTCGCGCCGGACGGGGAACTGCTTCTCACTGGACTTCGCGGCAAGGAGCTTCAGCCGCTGTAGCAAGGGGGTTAGCGCACTTCCAGCGTTACGCGCCGGAGCGCCGGGCCCTCCTGATGCACCGTGATCCGGGCGACTAGGCGACATACAACGTAATCCTTTATTCATTCATCTGTTACCGCGCCTGTCCAACCTCGCTCAAGTCGTGTTACAAGGAGGGCGCCAATCGGCTTAAGGAGGCTTCGGTGAAGGCGGCGTTTTTCAAGGAGCACGGCGGCGCGGAGAAGGTCCTCTACGACGACTACCGCGATCCGGTCCCCGGGCCCGACGACGTCGTCGTGCGCGTCGGGGCGTGCGGGCTCAACCACGTGGACATTCTCCTGCTCGACGGGCGCTTCCCGCCGCCCGAGGGCCTGCCCCACGTCAACGGCTGCGAGGTGACCGGCACGATCGAGACCGTGGGCGCGGCGGTGCGGGGGCTCGCGCGGGGCCAGCGCGCGATCATCTTCCCCGGCTTCGCCTGCGGGAGGTGCGAATACTGCGTGCGTGGCGAGCGGACTGTCTGCGTGAAGTACGGCTACCTCGGCGCGCACAGGGACGGCGGCTACGCCGAGCTGGTGAAGGCGCCCGCCGCGAACATCCTCCCGCTGCCCGACGCGATCTCCTTCGAGGCGGGCGCCGCGCTGCCGATGGCGATGCTCACCGCGTGGCACGCGCTGGTTGCGAAGGCGGAGCTCAGGCCCGGCCAGACGGTGCTGGTCCAGGCGGCGGGGAGCGGCGTCGGGAGCGCCGCGATTCAGATCGCCCGCCTCGTGGGCGCGCGGATCATCACCACCGTCGGCAGCGACGACAAGACCGAGTTCGCGCGGTCGCTCGGCGCCGAGCGCGTGGTCAACTACCGCACTCACGACTTCGTCGAAGCAGTCAGGACGTGGACGAACAAGCGCGGCGTGGATGTCGTCGTCGAGCACATCGGCGGCGAGACCTTCGAGAAATCGATCCTGGCACTCACCCGTCTCGGCACGCTCGTGACGATCGGCTCGCACGACACCCACTGGGGGCGCCTGGACCTCCGTCACGTCTACTCGAAGAACCTCAGGGTCGTGGGGACCAACCTGGGCTCGATCCTCGAGCTCCGCACGATCCTCGACTACGTCACGGAGGGCCGTCTCAAACCGGTGATCGATCGCGCGTTCCCCCTTGAGAACGCGCGCGCGGCCGTGCAGTACGTGCTCGACCGGAAGAACAAGGGCAAGGTGCTGCTGGTCCCGTGACGGAGGCTCAGCCATGAGCGGCTTTCTGAGAGTGGAGCGGACAGGCGCTGTGGCCACGATCTGGATCGACCGCCAGGCGAAGATGAACACGATGACGGTCGCCATGCGCAACGAGTTCCCCGGGATCTTCGCCGGCCTCGACGCCGACGCGGCGGTGCGCGCAGTCGTCGTCCGCGGCGCGGGCGGCAAGGCCTTCAGTGCGGGCGGCGACGTATCCGAATTCCTCACGCTGGCGCCGGCCGATCTCGAGCTGTGGGGAGACACGCTGACCTCGGCGGAGCGCTGTCGCAAGCCGGTGATCGCGGCCATCGACGGGTATACGATGGGGGCCGGCCTCGAGCTGGCGGTCGCGTGCGATTTTCGTATCGCCACGCGGCGGTCGGAGTTTTCATTTCCCGAGGTGAGGCTCGGCATGATCCCGGGGAGCGGCGGCACGCAGCGCACGCTGCGGCTCGTGGGGATGACGCGCGCGAAGCTGCTCATGCTGACGGGCCGGCGCATCTCGGCCGCCGAAGCGGAGGCGTGGGGGCTCATCACCCAGGCCGTGCCGAACGACGGGCTGGACGAGGCCGTGGCCGCGCTCGCGGCCGAGCTCGCCGAGCGGCCGCCGCTCGCGCTCCGCACGCTGAAGCTGGTCTTGAACCGCGGGGCTGAGGCGCCCCTTGAGACCGCGCTCGAGCTGGAGCGCAAGGCGTACGCGTGGCTCCGGTCCACGCACGACTACGCCGAGGGCGTGACCGCGTTCCTCGAGAAGCGACCGCCGAAGTATACGGGGAGATAGGCCGTGGCTCACTCCTTCGGGCTGATCCTGGCGAATCGCGCTGTCGTCCTCGGCGCGATCAAGGCGCGCGCGCTTCTCGATCTCACCGTCGAGGCCGAGCGTGCCGGCGTCTTCGACGCCGTCTGGGTAGGCGACAGCCTCCTCGCCAAGCCGCGTCTGGAGTCCGTCACGCTCCTCTCGGCCCTCGCGGGGGTGACGGGCGGGCTCAGGCTCGGTGTCGGGTGTCTCGCGACGTTCGTCCACCGCCACCCGGTGCTCTTCGCCCAGCAGTGGGCGAGCCTCGACGTGCTGTCGAACGGGCGCGCCTGGCTCGTGGTCTGCATCGGCGGGCCGAGCGAGGCGAGCGCCGCGCAGGCGGCCGAGCACGCCGTGATGGGCGTCCGCTCGAGCGAGCGGGTGGGGCGCCTCGAAGAGGGTATCGTCATCCTCCGTAAGCTCTTCCACGAGGCGAACGCGTCGCACCACGGCGGCTTCTACGCGTTCAAGGACGTCACGCTCCAGCCGCGGCCGGTGCAGAGCCCGTGCCCCATCTGGATCGCGTCGAACCCTACGGGCCTCACCTGGAAGGGCGGCGCCAGCGCCTCGGAGGTCGCAGTGGAGCGCGCCTATCGCCGCGTCGCCCGCTACGCCGACGGCTGGATGACGAACAAACTCTCGCCGGCGGAGTTTCGGACGCAGCTCGCGCGAGTCAGAGCGATGGCGCGGGAGGAGGGGCGCGACCCCACGAAGCTCGGGAGCGCGCTCTACCACAACATCAACATCAACGAGGACCGCGAGCGGGCCCTCGAGGAGTCGAAGGCGTTCCTCGACACCTACTACACCGCGAAGTTCACACGAGAGTTCGTCGAGCAGTGGACCATCGCCGGGAGCCCGGGCCAATGCATCGCCGAGCTCCGCGCGTACTTCGACGCGGGTGTCGGCCACATGGCGCTCCGCCTCGCCTCCTGGGACCAGCAGGGCCAGTTCAAGCGCTTCCTCGGCGAGGTCGCGCCGGCATTCGGAGGACGCTGATGGGGCTCGGAGACCTCGCGTGAAAATCACCGGCGTCGATGCGATCCCGCTCGCCGTCCCGCTGCGTGAGGGCACGCCGCCGTCCCCGTGGACGGCAGGGGCGGGCCGGCAGATCCTGGTGCGTCTCACCACGGACGAGGGACTGACCGGTTGGGGCGAGTGCTTCGCCTACGGCGCGACCCTCGCGGTCACGAGCGTCGTCGAGGAGGCGCTCGCGCCGATTGTGCTCGGCCAGGACCCGACGCAGATCGAGCCGCTCGCGGACCGCATGCACAAGGCCCTCATGATCTGGGGGCGGCGTGGGCTCGCGATGATGGCGGTGAGTGGTGTGGAGCTGGCGCTGTGGGATCTTTGCGGCAAGGCGCGCGGTGTGCCCGTCTACCAGCTCCTGGGCGGGCTATGCCAGTCGCGCGCCCGCGTCTACGCGAGCCTCCTCCGGTACGAGACGCCGACGCACGTCCGGCAGGCCGTTTCGGCGGCGCTCGTCCTCGGGTACACCGCGATCAAGCTCCACCAGGTCGACGTCGAGTCCGTGGCCGCGGCACGGGAGGTCGCCGGCGACCGGATCGAGCTCATGCTCGACACGAACTGCCCGTGGACCGTGGAGGAGGCGATCCGCATCGGCCGACGGCTCGTGCGCTTCGACCTCCGCTGGCTCGAAGAGCCCGTGTGGCCCCCCGAGGACTATCCGGGTCTCGCGCGCGTGCGCTCGGCGCTACCGATCCCGCTCGCGTGCGGCGAGAACGAGGCGACGGTCTTCGGGATCCGGGCGATCATCGACGCGGGGGCGGCGGACATCGTGCAGCCGAGCGTGACGAAAGTCGGCGGGATCCTCGAGATGAAGAAGATCGCCGCACTCGCCGCCGCGACCGGCGTCACGTTCGTGCCGCACTCGTACTACTACGGCCCGGGGCTTGCGGCGACGCTCCACGTCGTCGCGTCCACGCCCGGCGTCCCCTACGTCGAGTTCCCGCCGGGTCAGCTCGCGGCGCCGATCCTCGCCGAGCCGATCCGCTACAGCGGCGGCGCGTTCACCGTCCCCGAGCAGCCCGGGCTCGGCGCCGATCCCGACCCTGGCGTAATCGCGCGCTATCCCTACCGGCGCGAGGCGGCGCGCCCCTTCTACCTGACGTAGCACGTCGCGCGACGACTCTCATAGCGGGAAATGGAAATCGTCCAGGCGGTCACCCCGGGGCAGGTCGCCGAGGCGCGCGCGCTCTTCCGCGAGTACGCGAGCTCGCTCGGCATCGACCTGTGCTTCCAGGGGTTCGAGCAGGAGCTCGTGAGCTTGCCGGGCGCTTACGCGCCGCCGCGTGGGCGGCTCCTGCTCGCCACGGACAGCGGCGCCCTGGCCGGCTGCGTGGCGCTGCGACCGCTCGACGACTCCGCGTGCGAGATGAAGCGCCTCTACGTGCGCCCCGAGTTCCGCGGGCGGCGGGCGGGCCGCCGACTCGCGGAGCGCGTCGTCGCCGAGGCGCGCTCGATCGGCTACGCGCGCATGCGGCTCGACACGCTCCCGTCCATGCAGGAGGCGATCGCGCTCTACCGGGCGCTCGGCTTCGTCGAGATCGCGCCGTACACCACGAACCCCGTGCCGGGGGCGCTCTTCATGGAGCTCGCCCTCCGCTGACGTTCGAGCGCCGGCGTTGCCGGCGCAACCGGTTCCTTCGCGAGGTCGCCGCGGGTAACCGGTGGGGGGTGTCGGGGGGAGCGGCGCTCGCTCCCCCCGACCTCGATCAGGCGCGCGCGGGCTCGGCGACCGAGGCGCGGAGCGCCAGGCAGAGCGGGATCGTCACCAGCACGACGAGCGCGACGACCATGAGGGTCGGTCCCACGCCGACCGCGTCGCCGAGGAGCCCGTACACGGTCGGCGCGGACGACGAGGCGCCGACCGAGAGCGTGTAGTAGAGCCCGTACGCGCGCGAGCGCCGGTCCACGGTGACGAGGTCCGCGACGGTCGCGTAGAGAACTGACGACGTGCCGTTCAGCGCGATCCCGAGCGGGAGCAGCATCGCGAGGACGACGGGGAGCGGTACCACGACGACCAGGGCGATGCCACCGGCGGTCGCCGCTTCCGTCAGCACGACCGTGCGGATCACGCCGACCTTCTCGGCGACGAGCCCGCAGACGAACTTGCCGATGGCGCCGCCGGCGAAGAGGAGCGCAAGCGCCGACCCGACGCCCGCCACCGTTGAGCCCTTGGCGATGAGCGCAAAGGGCAGGAAGGTCAGCAGGCCCGTCCGGGTCGCGTTGTCGATCATGCCGATCGCGGAGAGCGCCCGGAAGCCGCGCGCGTCGCGAATGCCCCAGCCGTTCGCCGCGTATCCCGGCGCGCGCGCCGCGGGCTCCGAAGCGCCGCCGGTCGCGAGTCGTGTCAGGAGGAGGACGATGGCGAGCGCCGCGACGAGCCCGAGGACGCCGTAGCCGGCGGCCGCCGCGCGCCAGCCGACGACCGTCGCGGCGAACGCGACGGCCGCGGGCACGGCGACCTTGCCGAGATCGCCGGAGAAGTTGTAGGTCCCTAGCGCCGCTCGCCGGGCGCCGGTCTCGTACGCCTTCGAGACGAGCGACGACGAGAGCGGGTGCTGAACGCCCGACCCGAGCCCGGCGATCAGGAGGAGGACCAGCAGGGAGGCGAAGCCTCCGGCCCATGCGCCCGCGGCGATGAATCCGCACGCCGTCAGCGCCGTGCCCGCCGCGAGCAGCCGGCGCTCGCCCCAGCGCTCGGCGAGAAGCCCAGCCGGGATCTGGAACGACGCCATCGCGGCGGTGTACGCCGTACGAATACCGCGCGCGCGCGGGTCTTCACGTCGAGTAGAATACCGCAGCGGAGGTCAGCCATGACGATCAGCATCACGCGTGTCTACACGCGCCTGGGCGACAAGGGCGAGACCGCGCTGGTGGGCGGCAAGCGCGTTCCCAAGGACTCGCCGCGCATCGTGGCTTACGGGACGATCGACGAGCTGAACGCGATCGTGGGCATCGTCCGCACGTTCAACGAGGAGCGTCTGGGCGAGGGCGAACACCACCGCTGGCTCGACGAGGTGCTCCGGAGGATCCAGAACGAGCTGTTCGACCTCGGCAGCGAGCTGGCCACGCCGCCGGAGGCGGAGTACGAGGGGATGTTCAAGGTGGGCGAGGCGCAGGTCACGGCGCTCGAGCGTCTCATGGACCACTGCCAGAAGGACCTCGAGCCGCTCAAGTCGTTCACGCTCCCCGGCGGCGGCCGAATCAACGCGTTCCTCCACCAGGCGCGCACCGTCTGCCGCCGCGCGGAGCGCGAGGTCTTGAAGCTCACGCGCGTCGAGCCGGTCAACGAGTGGGCGCTGCGTTACGTCAACCGGCTGAGCGACGCGTTCTTCGTCCTCGGCCGCTGGGTCGGCAAGCACATGAGCGAGAAGGAGTACCTCTGGGAGCGCGGGCTCAGCGCGCACAGCCGACCGCGGAAGAAGCGCTCATGAAGGGCACGCCGAGGATCCGCTGACGTGCGGAGCGCGGTGATCGCGGGCGTCTACGAGTTCCCCGAGCGCACGACCACCAGGAGCGTGCTCGAGATCCAGGCGCTCTCGGCGCGCGCCGCGCTGGCCGACGCCGGCCTCGCGCCGAAAGACGTGAACGGCTATTTCACCGTCGGGACCAACCCCGGCGTCGGACCGCTCGCGACGGTGGACTACCTCAACCTCCACCCGACGTACATCGACGGGACGACCATCGGTGGCTCGTCGTTCGTCGCCCACGTGAACCACGCGGCCGCGGCGATCGCGGAGGGCCGTTGCCGCGTCGCGCTCATCACCTACGGCTCCACCGCGCGCTCGTCGGGGATCGCCGTCGGCACGCGCGAGCGGATCGCCGGCGAGTACGTGGATCAGTTCGAGGGGCTCTACGGGATCTCCACGGTCGGCCTCTACGCGCTCGTCGCCCAGCGCCACATGCACGTCTTCGGGACGACCTCGGCGCAGCTCGCCGAGATCGCCGTGGCCTGCCGGCGCCACGCCGGGCTCAACCCCGTCGCGCTCTACCGCGAGCCGATCACCGTGGACGACGTCGTGAAGTCGCCGATGATCTCCTCGCCGCTCCACCTCCTCGACTGCTGCGTCATCACCGACGGAGGCGGCGCCGTCGTGGTCGTGCATCCGGACCTCGCGCGCGACCTCAGGACGCCCCCGGTGAGGCTGCTCGCGAGCGCGGAGGCGATCGCCCACACCTCGGCAGGCCACCGCGACTACCTGGTGTCGGCGGCGGCGGAGACGGGGCCGCGCGCCTTCGCGGAGGCGGGCGTGACCCACGACGACATCGACACGGCGATGATCTACGACTCGTTCACGATCACGGTGCTCATGACGCTCGAAGACCTCGGCTTCTGCAAGAAGGGCGAGGGCGGGCGGTTCGTGGAGGGCGGGCGCCTCCAGCTCGGCGGCGCCCTCCCGATCAATACCGATGGCGGCGGCCTCTCGTCGAACCATCCGGGCATGCGCGGGATCTTCCTCGTCATCGAGGCGGTCAAGCAGCTCCGTGGCGAGTGTGGCGACCGCCAGGTAAAGGACTGTCGGGTGGCACTCGTGCACGGCACGGGCGGCACGCTCGGCACCCGTCACTCGGGCGCCACGCTGATCCTCGGGAGAGCATAGCCGTGGCGGAGTACACGAAGCCGCTCCCCGAGATCACCCCTGAGTCGCGCCCGTTCTGGCAGGGGTGCAAGCGCCACCAGTTCCTGGTGCAGCGGTGCCGCGCGTGCGGCGCGCGCCAGCACTACCCGCGCGGCGTCTGCGCGAGCTGCTGGAGCCAGGACCTCGAGTGGCTGCCGAGCTCGGGGCGGGCCACCGTCTACAGCTTCACGGTCACCCACCGCACGCAGGCGCGCGGCTTCAGGGACGAGCTCCCGTACGTCCTCGCCTGGGTCGAGCTCGAGGAAGGCGTGCAGGTCCTGACCAACCTCGTCGGCTGCGATCCGGCGACGCTCGCGATCGGCATGCCGGTGCGCGTGACCTTCGAAGACGTCAACGCCGACGTCAGCATCCCGCGCTTCACGCCCGCCTGATGCCAATCCTGACCGTTCGTGACCTCACCGTTCGCTTCGGCGGCATCATCGCGCTCGAGTCGGTCTCCTTCGACGTGGACGAAGGGCAGATCGTCGGCCTCATCGGCCCGAACGGCGCCGGCAAGACGACGCTCTTCAACTGCCTGTCGCGCCTCTACACGCCCGACCGGGGCGACGTCCTTTTCGACGGCCGTCCGATCCTCGGGCTGCCGGCGCACCGGATCGCGGAGCTCGGCATCGGGCGGACGTTCCAGAACCTCGCGCTCTTCCCGACGATGACCGTGCTGCAGAACGTCATGGTCGGGGTCCACAGCAAGACGCGCAGCGACTTCTTCTCGAACGCGCTCCGGCTCCCGTGGGTCGGCCGCGAAGAGGAGCGGATCCGGGTGCGGGCGTCCGAGCTCCTCGGGTTCCTCGACCTCGCCGCGCTCGCCCACCATCCTGCTGCGGGTCTG
>QHTD01000069.1 GCA_003220675.1 Candidatus Rokuibacteriota bacterium
CGAGCCCCCGGCTCCTCCTCGTGGACGAGCCCGCGAGCGGCCTGAACCACGAGGAAGTGGCGACGCTCGCGAAGCTCCTGCGCGCGATCCGCGACGCGCGCGGCGTGACCGTGCTCCTCGTCGAGCACCACATGGGGCTGGTCATGCAGGTCTCGGACAAGGTCGTCGTGCTCGACTTCGGCCGCAAGATCGCCGAGGGCTCG
>QHTD01000299.1 GCA_003220675.1 Candidatus Rokuibacteriota bacterium
GGCAGAGCGGCAACTTCCGTCTCTGGTCTTCGTGCTCCAACACGTCGACACCGACGCCCTCGGACCAGGCCCGCGCGTGGCGCTGCTGCGGGCCCTCGCGGCGGCCGAGCGCGAAGGGCGGTTGCCGAAGGGCGCGTCGAACCTGGCGCTGGCGCCATCGCCGCAGACCGGCGAAGTCATCTGCAAGCTCACGCTGAGCGGCATTGCGGAGGAGCTCCCGGCAGGCCGCGACCTGCTGACGATGGCTGAGCAAGAAGGACGGAAGCGTGCCCTCGCAGTCACCGAACTCTTGAAGACTATGCCAGCGTTCACCCGCGCGTTCGTCTCACACGCTGCACCCCAGGTCGGTGTCCGTGAGAGCCGCCGCGTGATCGGACGCTATCAGCTCACCCGCGAGGATGTGCTGTCCGGGCACAAGTTCGAGGACGCGGCGGCTCGAGCGAGCTGGCCGATCGAGCTGTGGGAGGAGGGACGGCTCGGGGCCACGTACGAGTACCTGGAGGACGGGCAGTTCTACGAGATCCCGCTCCGCTCCCTGCAGGCGCGCGACGTGGAGAATCTCTTCGTGGCGGGCCGCTGCATGAGCGCCTCGCACGACGCTCTTGGGTCTGCGCGCGTGATCGGTACGTGCCTGGCCACGGGCGAGGCGGTCGGGATCGCGGCCGCCCGCCAGGCAGCGCAGGGATAGTCGGCGATGAACCTGGCGGAGCTCCTCCATGCATCGGCCGCGAGGCACACGAACCGCCCCGGCGTGACGGATGTGAGGTCGGGGCGCTCCCTCAGCTACGGACAGTTGGCTCGGGAGGCGGAGCGAGTCGCTACATTCCTGATCGCCCAGGGCGTGGAGCCCGGTCAGCGGATCGGGCTCGTCGCCCCGAATGCTCTAGCCTATCTCCCCGCGGCCTTCGGCCTTCTCGCCACCGGCGCCTGCCTGACCCCGCTCGCCAGCCACCTCACGCAGGCGGAGACCGCTCAGATCATGACGGAGGTCCAGGTGAACGGCTGCCTGTCCTGGCCGAAGGCAGCCCGGCTCTCGGCTCGGGAAGGCGGCGTGATCATGTCGGGCGGCGAGTGCGACGGGTTCACGTTCTGGTGGACCGATCGTGGTGCCCAAGGCCCGACGGAGTTCAGGCAGCTCAACCCCGCCTTCGTACGCTTCACCTCCGGAACCACCGCGAGCAGCAAAGGAGTCGTGCTGTCGCACGAAGCGACCGCCGCGCGCGTCCAGGCCGCGGATTCCGTGCTGAGCTTCAGCGAAGAGGACCGCGTCCTCTGGGTGCTTCCGCTCGCGTACCACTTCGCGGTGACGATCGTCGCCTACGTGAGGGCTGGGGCGCACATTCTCCTGTGCCCCGACACCCTCCCCAGAACGCTGGTCGACTCGGTCCGGCGCCTCGGGCCCAGCGTCCTCTATGCCTCCCCGCTCCACTTCGAGCGCATGGCGAGCCTCGAACCAAGCGAGCCGCTCACGAGCGTACGGGTCTGTCTCTCGACCAGCGCTCCCATCACCGCGGCCGTGATGGAGCGCTTCGAATCGATCTACGGCGTGCCCGTCGGCCAAGCCTACGGCATCATCGAGGCGGGCCTGCCCTGCATAAACTTACGGTCCGACGATCTTCCGGCCACCTCAGTGGGCCGCCCGGTTCCCGGCTACGAGATCGCCGTGTTCTCTGACGAGGGCGAGCGTCTGGCGCCGGGCGCGCTCGGTGAGATCGCCGTGCGGGGCAACGGCCTCTTCTCCGCGTACTACACGCCGTGGCGGCTTCGCGAGCACATCACACGGGACGGCTGGTTCCTGACGGGTGATATTGGCTGGCTGGATGAGGGCGGCGCCCTCTATCTCAAGAGCCGCAAGAAGGCCGTCATCTTCGTCGCAGGGCTCAAGTTCTTCCCGGAGGAGGTGGAGGACTGTATCAACCGATTCCCCGGAATCCAGGAGTCCCGGGTGTTCGCCCGCTCGCACGCTCGGCTGGGCGAGGTGCCCTGTGCAGAGGTTGTCCTCGACTCATCGGGCTGTGATCTCGACGCTCTCAGGGCGCACTGCGCCCGCGTCCTCTCTCCATATAAAGTGCCCCTCGAGTTCACGGTCGTCGCGGCGGTCCCCAGGACGCCGGGCGGCAAGATCCTCAGGCGGTCGGTGAGGACGGAGGAGGCCCAAGTGTCCGTCGAGCGTCCCTAACCAGATGACGGGGCGCGCGAGCTCAGCGCAGCCGACGGATCAGCCATCCATTCTGCGGGTGGCCGTCATCGGCGCCGGCCCCTGCGGATCCGCGCTCGCGACCTTCCTCGCTCGCCAAGGTGCCGAGGTCACGCTCTTCGACGACGGCCGACGCCCAGAACTGCTGGTTGGGGAATCGCTCGTGCCGGCCGTGATCCCGATTCTCAAGCGCCTCGGCATCGAGGAGGAGACGGCGATGCTTGGCGTCCTGAAGCCGGGCGTCTCCTTCGTCTGGTCGCCAACGGACCGCTTCAGCTTCACCTTCGCCCGCTTCGCTCCGGCCGTGCCCCCCTACGCATACAACATCCCACGTCCACGGTTCGACGACGCGTTGCTCGCCAAGGCTGTCGCCGCCGGGGCCCACCAGGTAGTCGCCCGGGCTCGGCTGGAGCCGGCCGCGCGCGGCGGCGCCGAGCTCGCGCTCGCTCCCGAGACCCTCGCCGCAGCGCCCACGCTCGGCGGTCGGCAGCCCGACCTCATCGTCGACGCCACGGGTCGCGCCCGGCTCGCGGCCCGCGTGCTGAGGATCCCCGCCCGGGTCGGGCCACGCAACGACGTGGCGCACTTCGCCCACTTCGAGGGATGTCGTTGGGACGACGCGCCGGGCCAGGTCATCATTGCGCGCCTCCAGGCCGGTTGGAGCTGGTGCATCCCGCTCAAGGACCGGCTCTCCGTGGGCATCGTGGTGGGTCGAGAGGACGCCGCCCGCCTAGGGCGCATCCCGGCGGGGCGGCTCGAGCGAGCCATCGCGGTCGACGCCTGGCTCTCTGCGATCGCCGGAGGCGGCAGACGCGTGACGTCGGTCGCCACGTACTCGAATTATCAGCTGATCTCCCAACGAGGTTACGGCCCCGGCTGGGTGATGGTGGGGGACGCCTTCGGATTCGTGGACCCCATGCTATCGCCCGGAGTCTTCCTCGCGCTCCGGTCGGCGGAGCTCGTCGCCGAGGCCCTCAACCCTGTCCTGCGCCGAGGAACCACTCCATCGCCAGCCGAGCTGGCCTCGGCGCTCCGCTCGTATACCGCCGTTCAGAGCGCGATGCTGGCCGCATGGTCGGATCTCGTGGCCTATCTCTACGACGGGCGGATGCTGGCTCTCCTGCGGGCCGGGCGTGGCTGGATGGACGGAGGATCGACCTTCCTCAAGAGCGCGGCGCAACGTCACATCGAGCGGCACATCGCGCTACAAGCTTCCGGCGTGCGCACGACGTCGCGCTACAGCCGGGGCCTGCTCCGCATGCTGGGGCGTCGCGGGTTGAGAGGAATCGAGCCCGCCGAGCTGGCGATCCGTTGAACGCCGGGTGCAGAGTCGCTCCCCGGCGTCACCGCGCCGGTTTCACGCCGACGTACTCGCTGAGTAGCCCACCGCGAACGCGGTGCCCGACGTCGACGAAGCCGCCGGCCCGCAAGACACCCAAGATCGTCTCTGGCGGCACGCACTCGGCGATGGTGTCCCAGTAGTACCTCATGAGCAGCTCCGCCTGCGCGCTTCCCGTGCCGAGCCGCGCGACGAGCGGCAAGACCTTCTGGAAGTAGACCCGGATGAGCCACCGGGCCACCGCGGAGCGAGGTCGCGAGATCTCGAGGAGCAGGAGGCGTCCGCTCGGCTTCAAGATCCGTCGGCACTCCCTCAAAGCCACTTTCAGATCGGCCATGTGGCGAAGAGCGTATCCCATGCTCAGGAAATCGAAGTGATCATCGCCGAATGGCAGTTCCTCCACTCGTCCTTGCACCAGCGGGACTGAGAGGGTCTTCCGAGCTTCACGCAGCATGCCGCCGCTCGGGTCGAGCCCGATCACGGCCCCGTCCTCACCAAGAATACGCACAGCCGCGCGGGCGACGAGGCCGGTGCCCGTCGCGACGTCGAGGAGCCTCATGCCGCTACCGAAACCGTAATGTCTCAGCACCCAGCGGCGATAGAACTGGCCGGAGCCGAGCGACCCGACGCCGCAGACCCAGTCGTAATGCCGCGCGGTACCGTCGAACAGGGCGGTGACGAACCCGTGCCTGGCGTCCTCGCTCTCGTAGTACTTCTTGAGGACCGGGTGAGGCGCCGTGGGTGTGCCCACCGGACCGTCCTGGTCTCTAGCCTTGCGCATCATCAGACCTGAGATTGCGCTCCGTGCTCGTCTCGGTCGTAACAATAAGCGACCCTCTCGGCCCAGGCAAGGGAGCGCGTCACTCGGGTGGCGGCAGCGCGTCGCCCATGACGTATGGGACCGCGCGCGGCGGTCGGTCGCGAACCGCGAGCCGCGCCACCACCGGGAGGTGGTCCGAGGCCAGGCGTGCGAGCCGACTCCGGTGGACGTGGAACTCCTGGCCCTGGAGCTCGACGTCCCAGTAGATCCGGTCGAGCGCGAACAGCGGGAACATCGCCGGGTGCGTGCGCCGCATGCGCCGCATCGGCGACGAGAACTCGCGCCGGAGGCCGCGCGTGATGGGGCCGCGATGCCACTCGTTGAAGTCGCCCACGAGCACGCGCGGCCCCACGAGCCGCGCCGAGTCGCGGACGAAGCGGCGGAGCAGCGCGAGCTGCTTCCGCCGCTCCGAGAGCGCGAGCCCCAGGTGGCAGTTGAAGACGTGGAGCGGCGTGCCCTTCACGTCGAGGTCCACGCGGAGGCACCCGCGGGGCTCGCGCGCACCCTGCGACAGATCGCGGCGCGCCGAGGCGAGGACGGGCAGCCGCGTGAGCACGGCGTTGCCGTACGTCCCCGTCCCGTGGGCGCGCGTCTCGCCCATCACGCGCTCCATGCCGAGCGCCGCCGCGAGGTACGCGACCTGGTCGCCAGCGGCGCCGCCCGCCTCGCGGATCACCTCCTGGAGCCCGACCACGTCGGGCGCGGTCTCGGCGATCACGTCGGCGATCCGGTCGAGGTCCAGGCGGCGGTCCAGCCCGACGCCCCGGTGGATGTTGTAGCTCACGACCGTGACCGGGATCACGCCGCCTCTCGGGAACGCATGAAGTGCGCGTACAGCTCGGTCGGATGGGCGATCGGCGACGCGAGCGTCACGGTCGGCGGGTGGATGACGAACGTGTGCAGCTCGTCGTACGACGGCCCACCATGCGCGCCGACCTCGGGCACGAACGACACGTTGCCCTCGGGCGCGCCGATTCCGTAGACGACGAGATCGCCCGCGCTCTCCATCGCCATCAGGTCGCGGAGGCCCTCGACGATCCGCGGGAGATCGTCGCGACCGCCAAACGGCCCGAGCCCGAGCTCGTCGAGACGGTAGCGCTTGCCGCGCCAGCAGCAGACGGGCCCGTCGGCCGCCCGGGCCAGCACGAAGCCGACGCCGCGGCTCCGCGCGATCTGGTCGGCGAGCCCCGGAAAGCGCTCGTCGATCCACTCGATGCGGACCGGGGCAGCGCGCTCCAGGAAGTAGACGAACGCGTTCGGCCCGGCCGACACGACGCGGATCCCGTTGTGCTCACGGACGGAACGCATCCCGCCGAGCACCCAGGGGAAGTCGCGCTCGAGGTAGTTCACGAACCGCTGGAAGAGCCCCGACGCGCGGTGCGTGCGGTACGCGGCGAGCCCGTGCACGACGCGTCGCGCGCGGCCGGTAAGCCTGCCCTCTGCATGCACCGCGAGTGGGTCGAGGAGGTCGTCGAAGAGGGCCTGCTCGATGGGCTTCCCGCCGGAGAACCGCTCGTACGGCGTGCACGCCACCTGGCCGTGATCGGAGAGGACGTAGAGATCGTAGCGGTGCCCCGGGACACGCCGCAGCACCCGCCAGAGCCGGGAGATCGAGCGGTCGATGCGGCGGAGCGCGCGGAGCGCGCGCCGGTGACGCGGGCCGTAGGCATGCGCGAACACGTCGTAGTCGAGGTAGTTCACGTAGATCGCCGGCACGCCCGCATAGAGGTCGCGCGCGACGGCCAGCGTGAAGAGCTCGCGGAGCCACACCGAGATCCCGATCTTGATGGCGAGCCAGCGCCAGCCGCGTGCGCTCTCGCCCACGGGGTCGGCGACGAAGCGGAGGGGGGCGCGGATCACCTGAATCGCGGAGAGCGCGCAGCACTTCACGAGGACCCAGCCGAGGACGACGAGCTGCGAGACCATGCAGAGCAGGCCCGCGCGGCTCGGCCGCCGGATCATCGCGAAGGTGAGGAGGTTGCTCGTGGCGCCGCCCGTGAAGACACAGCCGTAGGCGCTGCCCGCCTCGAGGATGCCGCGGCGGCCCTGTGCCTGCGCCGCCTCCACCAGCAGGGCGTCGTGCCCGCGCGGGAAGTAGACGTCGCTCCGGCGGCGCTTGTCGTGGTAGTGGAATCCGGGGATGTCCGGCCGCACGCCGTACATGACCGACATCTGGAAGGCCGGCGTCGAGGTCGGCAGGCCGACGCTCATCGGCGTCAGGCGCCAGCCACGCTGCCGGAGAAGCCTCGCGAGGAACGGCGCCGTGCGATCGGCGAGCGCCTGCTCGAGCACGGAGCGCGAGAGGCCGTCGATCTGGACGATCAACACGCGACGCTGCGTCGCCTCGGGCGCCCGGCCGAGGTGGAGTCGCCGCACGAGTCGGTCGAGCAGGCGCTGGAGGCGCAGGGCGAGGTCGTCGAGTGGCATCCGGAGCTCTATTGTAGCGTGGCGCAGGCTCGGGAAGAGCGTGGTTGGTGTAGTATCGGGTCGCCGTGATTCACCCGATCCTCGCCGGGGTTCGCACGTTCGTCGTAGCCCTCGAGACCATCGCCATCGCCAGCGCCGCGCTGTTCACCGCGTGGGCGCTCTACGTCTCCCTCGTGGAGCATCCGGCACGTATGGAGACCGGCCCGGCCGCTGCCCGGACCGAGTTCCGCCCGAGCTACAGGCGCGCAGCCCCGTGGCAGGCGTCGTTCGCGATCCTCACCCTCGCATCGGGGCTTGCCGCGTCGCTGCTGACGCGTGGGTGGGCCTGGGCAGTCGGCGGTATCATCGTGGGAGCTCTGGTCCCCTTCACGCTCCTCGCGATCGTGCCGACCAACCGTCGGCTCCTGGCCAGCACCCCGCTCGACGACCGAGACGCGTTCGCCCTCCTCCAGCGCTGGGGACGGTTGCACTGGATCCGGAGCGCGCTCGGGGCGGTCGGCCTCGTCGTCCTTCTGCTCGCCGCTCATCTTCGCTGAGGAGACCGATGGCCTGCGAGGTGAGTCCATGAGCTTCGACCCGGAGTTGTTCCGCGCCGTCAGCTTCCAGGACCTGACCATGCCGGGCGGCTGGTCCGTCTCGAGCGGCCAGACGTTCCTCTACACGCCCGAGGAGCAGCGGCTCATGCGCGAGGCGCGGGCGTTCGTCCAGCACGAGATCCTGCCGAAGTCCGCCGAGGCGCACCGCCGGGCGAGAGAGATCAAGGCGCAGCACCCGCCCGGTCCGGAGCGGCGGCGCCTGCTACGCGAGATGGCGCGCGCCTACCTCAGGCTGATCGGGGAGGCGGGGCTGACCGGCGCGCTCTTCCCCGAGGCGTACGGCGGCAGCGGCCGGGGCGTGGTCGCCGAATGCATCGTCGACGAGGAGCTCGCGGCGGCGGGCCACCCCGCCGACACGATCCGGTCGGTGTCGCTGACGCTCGGCACGATCTCGATCCTCCGCTACGGGACCGAGGCGCAGAAGAAGCGGCACATCCCGCCGCGCATCAGCGGCGAGGAGCTCGCCGCGATCGCGATCACCGAGCCCCAGATCGGCAGCGACACGTCCCGGATGCAGACGCGCGCCGTCCTCAAAGGCGACCGCTGGGTCATCAACGGCCAGAAGCGGTTCATCACGGGCGGCGGCCTCGCCGACTACCTGACGCTCTTCGCGATCACCGACGCGGGCACGCATCCGCACAAGGGCATGTCCACGTTCATCGTGCCCGTGGACCACCCGGGGGTGACGATCGCGCGCCAGCTCGACGAGGTCATCCTGGCCGACTGGATGGACAACGCGCTCATCGAGTTCCACGACGTGGACATCCCCGCGGAGAACCTGCTCGGGCCGCTCAACGGCGGCTATCACGTCCTGATGGACGAGCTCGATACCGAGCGCGTCACCTACTGCATGGGCGCGCTCGGCAGCGCGCGGCGCGCGCTCGAGATCGCGGCGGAGTACTCGACCAAGCGCGTCCAGTTCAAGCAGCCGATCGCGATGTTCGAGGGTGTCTCGTTCAAGCTCGCCGAGATGTACACCTGCCTCGACGCCGCGCGGCAGCTGATCTACCGGACGGCGAAGATGATCGAGGCGGGCGTGCCCGCCCAGCGCGAGAGCGCGGTGACCAAGCTCTTCACCGCCGAGGCCGTCTGGAAGATCGTGGACCACGCGATGCAGGTCCTGGGCGGCATCGGCTACACGACCGACTTCCCGGTCC
>QHTD01000300.1 GCA_003220675.1 Candidatus Rokuibacteriota bacterium
AACGGAAGCGTCCAGCTCTCGTACAGGGCGGCCATGAGCAAGAACACCACCAGCACCGAGAAGCCGAACACCGCGGTCGCCGGCACCCCCTGGGACGCCACCTGCTCCTGGAACGACATCCCCGAGTAGTCGAAGCCCATGTCGCGCGGCATGGTTTCCGCGAATACCTCTTCGAGTGCCCGCATCCCCTCGCGCGTGCTGAACCCGGGCGCGAGAAGCCCATTGATCTGCGCCGCGCGATACTCGTTGAACCGGGTCGTGAACTCCGGGCCGTTGACCTCTCTCATCCGGACCAGCGTCGACAGCGGCACCGGCTGACCCGCGGCGTTGCGTACGTAGAAGCGACCGACATTGTCGGCCTGGGTTCGGAACTGGCCTTCAGCTTGGACGTACACCTGCCAGACTCGTCCGTACTGGTTGAAGTAGTTCACGAAGGCGCCGCCGAGGAACGCCTGGAGGGCCTGGTACACCGAGGTCAGGCTGATGCCTTGCTTCAGCACCTTGTCGCGATCCACCTCGGCGAAGAACTGCGGCACGCCCGGCAGCAATGTCGTGAACAGCCGCGCGAACTCGGGGCGCTTCCGCGCGGCGGCTAGGAATTTTTCCGTCTGCTCGGCGAGGAACGCGGGATCCTTGCCCGAGCGATCCTCGAGCATGAACGTCACGCCGCCGGACGTTCCGATGCCCGGGATGGCGGGCGGCGAGAAGGCGAAGACCTGGGCCTCGGCCACGCCGGCCAGCTTCTGGTTCAGCTGTCGGATGATCACGTCGGCCGTGAGGCCGACCTTGTTGCGGGCGTCCCAGTCGTCCAGCGTGATGAAGTAGAACGAGTTGTAGGTCGTCGTGACCAGGCTCAGCAGGCTGAAGCCCGCCACGCCCGTGTAGTACTTGATGCCCGGTTGCGTCTTGAGGATCGCGTCGAGCTTGTCGTTAACCGCCGCGGTGCGGTCGAGCGAGGCGGCCAGAGGAAGCTGGACGTTGGCGAAGACGTAGCCCTGGTCCTCCTGCGGGACGAAACCACCTGGAAGCCGGATGCCGATGAGGCCCGACACGGCCGCCGCGACGAGCAGCAGGAGTATTGCGAAGGCGGCCTTGCGGATCAGGAAGCGACTCCCGTCGAGATACCCGCCCATCACCCGCTCGAAGACGCGGTTGAAGCCACGGAAGAACGACCCGAGCGGGCCGCGCATCTCGCGCCTCGGCCGCAAGAGCAGCGCCGAGAGCGCCGGGCTCAGCGTGAGCGCGTTGAAGGCCGAGATGAGGACCGACACGGCGATGGTGACCGCGAACTGCTGGTACATCCGCCCGGTGATGCCGGGGATGAACGCCGTCGGGATGAACACCGCGGCCATGATGAGGGCGATGGCCACGACCGGTCCCGACACCTCCTCCATCGCCTTCAACGCGGCGTCGCGCGGGGAGAGCCCCCGCTCGATGTGTTGCTCGACGGCCTCCACCACGACGATGGCGTCGTCGACGACGAGGCCGATGGCCAGCACGAGGCCGAAGAGCGTCAGCGTGTTGATCGAGAATCCCAGCAGCGGAAAGACCATGAACGCGCCGACGAGCGCCACCGGCACCGCCAGCAGCGGGATGAGGGTGGCCCGGAAGCCCTGCAGGAAGATGAACACGACGATGACCACGAGGATGAGGGCCTCGACGAGCGTCTTGACGATCTCCCGGATGCCGGCGCTCACGGCCAGGGTGGTGTCGAGCGCCGTCACGTAGTCGAGGTCGGCGGGGAAGCGCGCCTTGATCTCCTCCATCAGCTTCGTCGCGCCCCGCATGGCCTCGATGGCGTTGGAGCCGGGGAGTTGGTAGACCGCGACGATGGCGGCCGGCTGCCCGTTCAGCCGGCCGCGCCGGATGTAGTTCTGCGCGCCGAGCTCCACCCGGGCCACGTCCTTGACGCGGACCAGCGCGCCGTCCGGCCGTGCGCGGACCACGACGTTCTCGAAGTCCGCGAGGCTCGCGAGACGCCCCTGCGCCAGCACCGTGTACGTGAACTCCTGGCCGGGGGGCACCGGATCGCCGCCGAGCTGGCCGGCCGGGTTCACGGTGTTCTGCGCCTGCAACGCGCTGGCGATCTCGTTCACGGTGATGTCGAGCTTCGCCAGCGTGTCGGGATTGATCCAGAGCCGGATGGCGTACTGCGACGCGCCGAAGATCAGGACCTGGCCGATGCCGGGCACGCGTGTCATCGGGTCGTTGATGTTGACGTACGCGTAGTTGGCGAGGAACAGCGAGTCGTAGGTGCCCTTGGGCGAGTACAGCGCGAAGAGCCCCAGCGGGCTGGTCACCGACTTGACGACGGTGACGCCCTGGTTGACCACGTCGGGCGGCAGCTGGGAGGCGGCCTGCGTGTAGCGCAGGTTCGTCAGCACCTGGTCGACGCTCGGGTCGGTGGTGACGTCGAAGTCCACCCGCAGCTGCATCTGGTTGCCTGCGGCCTGGTTGAGCGAGTACATGTAGAGCATCTTGTCCACGCCGCTCATCTGCTGCTCGATCGGCGTGGCGACCGATTGCTCGAGCGCCACCGCGTCGGCGCCCGGGTAGCGCGCGGTCAGGAGAATTTCCGGCGGCGCGATGTTGGGATAGAGGGCCACCGGCAACTGCACCATCGCGACGACACCGACGATCACCATGAGGATCGAGATGACCATGGCGACGATGGGCCGGTCGATGAAGAATCTGGCCATCGCCGTCTACTTCGACGCGCCGGCCTGGGCTGGGGTACTCTCCGCCAGCCGGACCTTCTGCCCGGCGCGGACCCGCTCGCCCCCTTCTACGACGACGCGCTCGCCGGGCTTCAGCCCCTCGCTGATGATCCAGAGCGAGCCCACGCGCGCGTCGGTCTTGACCTTCCGCACGTCAACCGTGTCGTCCGCCCCGACCACGGCGACCTGGTGGACGCCTTGCACGTCCTGCACGGCGCGCTGCGGAACGAGCAGCGCATCCTTCTTCACGTCCACGACGGCCCGCACCTTCGCGTACTGACCGGGACGCAGGATGTTGCCGGGATTGGAAAACACGCCACGGGCAAGCAGCGTCCCCGTGGTGAGGTCGACCTGACGATCGAGCGCGACGGCGCGGCCGCGCCTCGGGTACACGGTGCCGTCGGCGAGAATCAGCTCCAGCTCGATGTCCCGGCGCGCGCGCGGATTGTCGTCCCACCGGCGAAAGATGGTGAGCGCCCGCTGCTCGCTGATCGGAACCTCCGCGTAGATCGGATCGACCTGGGAGACCGTCGTCAGCGGATTTTGGTCGTTAGGGCCGACGTAGTCACCGATGTTCGCGACACGGAAGCCCGCCACTCCGGTGATCGGCGAGAGGACTCGCGTATACCCGAGATTGAGCTTGGCGTCGGCGACCGCGGCCCGTGCGGCTGCGATGTTGGCCTCCTGCGTCTTCACGTCGGCTTGCGCGCGCTCGAGCGCGGCTCGCGCCTGCAGCACGCTCGCCTGCGAGTTCTGCACCGCGGCGCGCGCCGCGGCCACCGCGGCGAGGTTGGCGAGGTTGTTCTGGACCGCGTTGTCGAGCTCTTGCTGGCTGACCGACCCGCGGAGGGCCAGCGGCGCATAGCGGCCGACGTCCAGCTCCGTCCGGCGCTGGTCGGCCTCGCTCCGCTTCACCTGCGCCTCGTCCTGAGCGACCTTCGCCACGGCCTGCTCGACCTGGGCCTGACTCGCGCTGACCTGAGCCTTGGCCTGGCTGAGCTGGGACTCGGCCTGCAGGAGTTTGGCCTCCGCCTGGTCGAGCGCCGCCTGGAACGGTCGCGGATCGACCTGGAACAGGGAGTCGCCGGCTTTCACCGGCGAGCCCTCCTGGTAATTCTGGCTCATGAGGTGCCCGCTGACGCGGGCGCGGATTTGCGCGTTGATGTACCCGACCAGCGTTCCCACGTACTCCAAGGAGATCGGCACGTCCTCCTCGATCACGGACGCGACCCTGACCACGGGCAGTGGGGGTGGCGCGGCAGCTCCGGATCTGTCGCCGCAGCCGGCGATCGCGGCTGCCGCGAGTACGACGACGAGCAGGTTTGCTCGTGGGGAGCGGACCACGAATGCCCTCGTGGCCCGAGGATCATTTCCTGCCTCCGTCATCACATCACCTCCGCAGTGATCACCCGGTCGCATCGTGTCCCGCATAGAGCCACGCGTCGAGACGGCGCGTCAGGTTTGGCATCATAACCCATGTCAGCGTCACACGACGGGAATCGCGAGACGAAGCTGTCGAGCTCATTCATGCTCTACTTCTTGGGACAACGAGCGTCTGCCCTCTGAAGCTCGCCGATCTTCTGATCATCGAATGGGATAGGAGCACAACCGTGCCCCTTTTCGCACACGAAGTCGAACCTGGCCGCAGGCTGATGACAGCTCAGGCACGTCACCCCTTGCGAGAGATTGACGACGTTGTCTCCCCGATCTCTGATCTTGGTGCCTGCACCGGAGACATCCAGTGCGAAAAACTCCCAGCCGTTCGTTTTGGGGAACTTCTCACGCGGATGCTTCACCATGGCCTCGAAAGGAACGAGCTGCAGGATGGTGCCAACGGGATACGCCGTGTCCGGTATGCTGTCTCGGAAGATACGCATTGCCTCTTTCAACTGCTCCGGATCAGAGTGCTTGATGCGCGTATTCCTGACTTGTGGCCAGTCGAGGATGCAACCAAAGGTCTGCTCAGAAACGGCGATGTCGTCAGCCGACGCGCTGGACACGATACAGAAGCCAAGCCCAGCCACAAGGAGGAAATGACGCATGTCGTTTATTCCTTTCCTTCTTCCCGCAGGGAGAGCGCCCTTCGAGGGTTTCCGCGCCACAGTGGGCAGAGCGACCAGTCAACGACGGAGAGTGTACGCCGTGCGCCCTCTCATCGAATCCTGTTGTCGGCTTGGCGGAAGGAATAGTCCCACACGGAGACTTGGTAGTGGTTCGCGACCGGCAGGCGGGGGACCTCGAAATAGCGGTGTGAAAATCCGCCGACGCCCCCCGGAACCCACGCGATCTGTTGACCGACGACACCTCCAGATGCGTCGAGCGCCTGCGCAAGGACGCGGACGGAGTCGGCGCCCTCCCCATACTGGCTGGTGATGTAGCCCGTGATGCGGTTGGTACCGCTCCCGTCGCGCTCGACCGACCATTCGAGTTTGAACCAGTGGTCCCAGCCGGCCATCAAGGTGGTTGTCGATGTGGAGGGGGTCAGATAACTGCTGGCGGTCCCACACGCGGTCATGGCGACCGTAATCACCGCGAGTCGCGCAACCGCCAGGATCGCCCTCGGCGCCGCTGTCATGGCGTGCCTACGGTCCCTGTCGCTCGTCGACTGGCGGTCGCTGGCCGGCGGGGAAGTTCAGCGTGCGGCCATCCGGGGTTTGACCAAACAGCGGTGGCGTATAGACCTCGTGGTCGGAGAGCCTACGCTCCCAGTGGCCGGGCACGAGGACGTGACCGTCGACCCCGGGAACCAGGACGTAGCGATCTGGCACCCAAGTATCGGGCGCCGCAGGGGCTGGTGCGGGCGATACCCGGGGCACAGGGCGCGTCGTCGCGCCACGAAGACCGTCGAACATCGCACCCCCCAGCGTGGTACCTCCAGGCGATGTCATCAGCCCGCGTGAGGCGGCTGGACCCGCCGTGATGGCAAGCATGACTACCGCGGCCAGCAACACCCTTCTCAACCGCATGACCGTGTTCCCCTTGGTTCGCCTCAGCTCGAGACCGTCGCGCTATTGGCGAAACCCTCTCGGTTCTCACTCACACCGTTTAGACGGCTCGAGACATCTAATGGATGGAGGAAAGATTATGACGAATCGACACACAGGTCCAACGGTGGTCGAGCGCTCCCGCCCGCTGACGATCCAGCACGCCAAAGAGCTTCAGCACTACGGGACCGTGGCTCGATTGCCAATCGCGCTCGACGCATCGGTCTGTCGCGCCAGCATCGACAACCTCAACCAGCTCCTGGCCGACACCATGACCCTCCGCGACATGTACAAGAAGCACCACTGGCAAGTGAGCGGGCCGACCTTCTATCAGCTCCACCTGCTCTTCGACAAGCACTTCAACGAGCAGGGCCAGCTGGTAGACGCCATCGCCGAGCGCATCCAATCGCTGGGTGGCGTGAGCATCGCCATGGCCCACGACGTGGCCGAGATGACGCTGATCCCGCGCCCGCCACGCGGACGCGAGGAAGTCCCAGTGCAGCTCTCGAGGCTGCTTCACGCCCACGAGATCGTCTTGAAGGAAGCCCGTGCGATGGCGCGGCAGGCGGCAGAGGCGGGCGATGACGGCACCAACGACCTGCTTGTCAGCGACGTGATACGTGCAAACGAGCTGCAGGTGTGGTTCATCGGCGAGCACCTCGTCGACACGCCGCTGGTAGGGCACGAGTGACCAGGAGGACGAGGGCTTCGAGTCTCACCTCCTCGTCGGGGCAGTAGCGTGAAGCAGCTTGCGTGGATCCTGGCGGCTCTCGCTGTCTTAGGCGTCTTGCTCGCGATCCCTGTCCTCGTCCGGCGGCCAGGGCCCGACTGCACCAGTAACGTCGTCATTGTGAGAGGCCCTGATGGTGGTCCGGTCGAGTGCGTCTGCTTCGGGGGAACGCTCTCCACGTGCTTCACTCCTGGGCCCTAACGTTGTGGGTAGCTCGCGCGCGGACTCGCCGAGACGACGACGTGAACCGGCGTGGTGGTGAGCTCGGTGCTGGTGGCGCCGACGGCTTCGGCGGGCGTGGAGGCTCACGGGGAGTGGCAACACTGATGGCGCTCGCGCTCTTGAGCGTGCTGTCCGTCACTCCCGGCGTGGCCGACGATGCGCCTGTCCACTTTCGCGCGCGCGTGCTGTGGATCGCGGGAGACACGCTGATGGTCGCCACCGACGACGGCCAGAGCGTCAACGTCAATCTCACGCGCGTCCCGCAGGATCAGTATCAGCGTCTGCGGATCAACGATCGTGTCGTCGTGACCGGAGCCATTCCCACCGAGCAGGACCGCGTGGAGGCAACATCGATCGAGCAGTTCGAACCGTAGGGCTCGCGTGCCACCGACCCCTGCCGGCCCGACGGCCGAGGCGCCATCGGGCGAACGCGTCCACGTCGTCTAACGCGCCTGGCCCAGCGAGCCCTCCCGTCTACGTCTTTCGATGACAGCTGATGCACGAGCGTCACAGTGCAACGCCGGCGCCGCCGTACCTGGTCATCAAGCCGCGCGGTTCAGCGTGTTGCCAGCGTCGTCGCGCAGGGCCTTTCGTCACGGAGCCTCCGGCCTGCTGTCACGCTCGATCTTCAGCATGACGTTCGCTTTCGTTACCGGGTCGCTCGCCACCCCGTACAGGACGTTGCCGTTGCGGGAACGGACGAGTGTCACCCACCCCCACGGCCCCTTCGAGTTTCGCAGCGTGACGCGATTGCCACTGGTCACTGCTGTCCCCGCCCAGGTGGTCGCCTTTGCGAGGTTGTTCGCCCCACCGTTGCGGGTCACAGTGGCGCTGAACGTTCCGTCCTCCTCGATCCGAAGGATGATCCGGGCCTCGTCCTCGTAGAAATTCGCGCCGACCCATCCGAAGGTGCCGCGCCAGGCTCCCCGAAGCTCGCTGGGCGGAGCGGGAGCAGCGCCGCCCGTGGCTGACTCGAAAAGGTCGGCATTGGGCCCAGCACAGCCGGCGACGAGCACGACCAGTGCGACAGCGGAGAGCCCCGTTGCGAATCTGTGATGACTCATTGAATGATCCCTCCTGCTC
>QHTD01000301.1 GCA_003220675.1 Candidatus Rokuibacteriota bacterium
CAGACCTGACTGCGTGGCTTCTCCGACGCGATTCGCGGGAAAAACCCCCGACGCGAGGCCAGGATGAACCCTGACGCCGGCCGCGCTGACCCGGTGGAATCGAACACCGTTCCACGGGTCGACACGCCTGAATGACACCGATCGACACGCGGAGTGGCACGTCCAGAACGCCGCGAGTCAGCCGAGTGACGCGCTCCTTGTAATCGTCACCACGCTGACAGAATCGAATTCGTGACGATCATCCACCGTCGTGTCGAACAGTCAGACCGTCGGGATCAAATGCCCTGCGTGCAGGCCGTCGAAGTGAGGCGGGAGAAGTTCATATGGAGGTGCAACCCGATCGGTTTTACGGTCGGTGAAATCAGGCAGGTGGACGATGCGGCCTACTTCCTGCGGAACTCGGCTGGGAGCTTCACCCACTGGTAGACCCCGACGTTAAGCTGCTGGAGCGTCCAGCGCTCGGGATACCAGTAGCCCGTCGTCGTCTCGGCGACGTAGTAGCCCGGGATCTCAACCGTCTGCTCAGACGTCTGGGGCGGCACACCGTCGGGGAGCGGCGTCCGTAACTGAATCACGACCTGCTGCGGCGCCACCGGAACGTACTGGATCACCGTGCCGTAAGTCTCTGACAGGAACCGGTCCGGGTTGTTGGGCGCCCACGGCATGGCGGGGTGCGGGTTTCTGGTGAAGTCGGCCGGGTTACTCGGGTTCCCGGCTTGGGCGGCCGCCGGCGCCGCCGTCAGGAGCACGCCGAGACACGAGATGAGTAGAGCTCGAAGCGTCATGGCAGCAGGATAACTCGGCCAGGCGGGCCGTGCGACCCTTCTTATTTGCTATTCCCTAAATCATTCCGTAATTTAGGTTCTCCATGCTGGATTCCCTGAGTACGCGTCTCCAGTCGATCTTCGACCGCCTTGGCGGCCACGGCCGCCTGACGGAAGAAAACATCCAGGAAGCCCTGCGCGAGGTACGGGTCGCCCTCCTGGAGGCCGACGTCAACTTCAAGGTCGTCCGCACCTTCATCGATCGCGTGAGAGACAAGGCCGTGGGCCAGGACGTTTTGAGGTCGCTGACGCCGGCCCAGCAGGTCGTCAAGGTGGTCCACGACGAGCTGGTCGAGCTCCTGGGCGGCAGCGGCCACCGGCTCGCCCCGGCGCCTCATCCGCCCACCGTGATCATGCTCATCGGGCTCCAGGGCTCGGGCAAGACGACGACCGCCGCGAAGCTCGCGCGCTGGTACACGAAGCAGGGCCAGCATCCGCTGCTCGCCGCCGCCGACACCCAGCGCCCGGCCGCGCAGGAACAGCTCCGAACGCTCGGCGCCCAGCTCGACGTGCCCGTCGTCGCGGCCGCCGGACAGACGCCGCTCGAGATCTGCCGCCAGGCGCGCGAGGAGGCCGCGACGCGCGGGCTCACGCCCCTCATCCTCGACACCGCGGGCCGGCTCCACATCGACGAGGCGATGCTCGAGGAGCTCGTGGCGATCCGCAAGCAGGTGGGACCCCACCACGTGCTGCTCGTCGTGGACGCCATGACGGGCCAGGACGCGGTGACCGTCGCCGACCACTTCAACAAGGCGGTCGGCATCGACGCCGTGATCCTCACGAAACTGGACGGCGACGCGCGCGGCGGCGCGGCCCTCTCCGTGCGCTCGGTGACGGGCCGGCCGATCGCGTTCGCGGGGACGGGCGAGAAGACCGACGCGCTCGAGCCATTCCACCCCGACCGGCTCGCCTCGCGGATCCTCGGCATGGGCGACGTGCTCTCGCTCGTCGAGCGCGCCCAGGAGACGGTGGACCAGGAGAAAGCCGAGGAGCTCGTCCGGAAGCTCCGCGAGGACGCGTTCACACTCGACGACTTCCGCGAGCAGCTCCACCAGGTGCGCCAACTCGGGCCGCTCGACCAGATCCTCGGCATGCTACCCTTCGGCAAGGCGCTCAAGGCGGCGCCGAAAGACCTCACCGCGGAGTCGGCAGACCTCGGCCGCTTCGACGCGATCCTCTCGTCGATGACGCCGGCCGAGCGGAGGAGCCCGGAGATCATCAACGGCAGCCGTCGCCAGCGGATCGCGCGCGGCAGCGGCACCACCGTGCAGGACGTCAACCGGCTGCTCAAGCAGTTCGCGCAGTTGCGGAAGATGATGAAGCAGTTCAAGGGCATGGAGGGGAAGCTGCGGCTTCCCACACTGAGGGGGTGACGACGTGGCAGTTTCGATTCGACTCAGACGCACCGGGACGAACAAGCGGCCGACCTATCGGGTGGTCGTCGCAGAGTCGCGCGCGCCGCGCGACGGACGGTTCATCGAGATCCTGGGACACTACAACCCGCTGACGCAGCCGCCGACCGTGAAGATCGACCGGGCGAAGGTCCAGGCGTGGATCGCCAAGGGCGCCCAGCCTTCGAACACCGTGCGGAAGCTCCTGGCGAACGTGAAGGCCGAGTGAGCGAGCGCCTCGTCGTGATCGGCGCGATCGCGCGGGCCCACGGGCTCTCCGGCGAGGTCCGCGTGACGCCGATGACGGACCATCCGGAACGGTTCGGGCGCCTGCGGGAGTGCCTGCTGTGGGACACGGCGCGCGATCGGCGCGAGCAGCACCGGATTACCGCCGTGCGGCGACAGGGCACGGCGGTCCTGGTGACCCTCGAGGGGTGCGACTCCGCCGAGGCCGCGACCGCGCTCGTGGGACGCCTCGTGGCGCTGCCGGAGGACGACGCCCTGCCGCTCGCGCCGGGGCACTTCTACCCCTGGCAGCTCGAGGGGTGCCGCGTGGTGACGGAGGACGGGCGGGAGGTCGGGCGGGTGACCGGCATCGAGCGGTCGCCGGCGCAGGACCTCTGGGTCGTGGCAGACGAGGCGCGTGAGCACCTGATCCCGGCGGTCCCGGAGATCGTGAGCGAGGTCGACCTCGAGGCGCGCCGGGTGGTGATCCGCCCGCCCGAGGGCTTGCTCGACTTGTAGGTACGGGATGCGGATCGACATCGTGACGCTCTTCCCCGGCATGGTAGAGCCGGTGCTCGGCGCGTCGATGCTCGGTCGCGCGCGCGCCCGCGGGCTCGTTGACATCCGGGTGCTGGATCTCCGAGACTACGCGAAGGGCAAGCACCGGATCGCCGACGATTATCAGTTCGGCGGCGGCGGGGGCATGGTGCTCAAGCCGGAGCCGCTGTTTGCCGCGGTGGAAGCGCTGCGCACCCCGGGCGCGCGCGTCATCCTCCTGGACCCGCGTGGGCGGACGTTCACGCAGAAGGTCGCGGCGGAGCTGGCGCGCGAGACGCACCTGATCCTCCTCGCGGGGAGGTACGAGGGCGTCGACGCGCGGGTGAGCGAGCGACTGGTGGACGACTCGATCTCGATCGGCGACTACGTGCTGACGGGTGGCGAGCTGCCGGCGCTGGTGGTGACCGACGCGGTCGCGCGGCTCCTGCCCGGGGTGCTCGGCGCCGAGGGCGCGACGGAGCGGGAGTCGTTCGCGAGCGGGTTGCTGGAGCCGCCGCAGTACACGCGGCCCGAGGAGTTCCAGGGCGCACGCGTGCCGGCGGTGCTCCTCTCCGGGGATCACGCGCGGATCGCCCGGTGGCGGCGGGTGCAGGCGCTCTGGCTCACGTGGCGGACACGGCCAGAGCTTTTGAAGAGCACGGGTCTGACATCCGACGAGCAGCGGCTCGTCGAACGATTCGAACGCGGGGAGACGCCGGAGCAGATCGACGCCTCCGCGCATTAGCCCACGGTTCGAGCGCCGGCTTGGCCGGCGCAATCGACCCTGGGGGGAGGATTCGGAAGGGGGGCGAAGCCCCCCTCCGAGCGAAACGTCATGGACGCGATTCGGTTGGTCGAGGCCGGGCAGCTCAAGAAGGACCGGGACGGATTCGGGCCGGGCGACACGGTCCGCGTGTACGTCAAGGTCGTCGAGGGCGAGAAGGAGCGCACGCAGCTCTTCGAGGGTATCGTGCTCAGGAAGCGCGGCGAGGGCGGCCGCGCGTCGTTCACGGTGCGGCGCGTTTCGTACGGCGTCGGCGTCGAGCGCACGTTCCCGCTGCACTCGCCGCGTATCGAGCGCGTCGAGGTCGTGCGGCGGAGCCGCGTGCGACGCGCGAAGCTCTACTACCTCCGCGGGCTCGCGGGCAAGGCGGCGAGGCTCAAGGAGAAGCGCGCCGCCATGGTCCCCACCACGACCGAAGAGTAGCCGCGATCCCGCCGGCGTGACGCCGCCCTCGGCACCGTACCGCTACGAAGCTCAAGCCTGGAAGACCGGTGTCGGGCGAATCGCGGGAGTGGACGAGGCCGGGCGCGGGCCGCTGGCGGGGCCGGTGGTCGCCGCCGCCGTCGTCATCGCTCCCGACCGGCGCATCAAAGGGCTCGCCGACTCGAAGCTCCTCCTCCCGGGAGAGCGCGAGACGCTGTTCCACCTGATCCGCGGGCACGCCCTCGCCGTCGGCGTGGGCGTCGTCGACCACGAGACGATCGACCGGATCAACATCCTCGAGGCGACCCGGCAGGCGATGGCGCGCGCGCTCGCGCAGCTCGCCGTCATGCCGGAGCTGATCATCACCGACTTCGTCAACCTCCCTGCCCTGCCCTGTCCGCAGAAAAACCTCGTCGCGGGCGACCGGCGCTGCGCGAGCGTGGCGGCGGCGTCGATCGTCGCCAAGGTCACGCGCGACCTGATCATGGTGGAGGCCGACCGGCAGTTCCCCGAGTACGGCTTCGCCCGCCACAAGGGCTACGCGACCGCCGAGCACCTCGCCGCGCTCGACCGCCACGGGCCCTGCCCGATCCACCGGCGCACGTTCGCCGGCGTCTGGCGCCAGGGGGAGCTGTTCGTCCTGGGAGAGGACGACTGAGCCGTGGACTCGCTGATCGCGGGCGTCCGCTGGATCCACATCCTCGCGGGGACGATCGCGCTCTTCGTCGCGCCCGTCCCGATGCTCACAGCGAAGGGCGGCCGCACCCACCGCCGCTGGGGGAAGGTCTACTTCTGGGCGATGGCGGCCGTCGCGCTGACGGCCGTCGTCCTCGCCGTCTGGCGCCCCGTCGTCTTCCTGGCTCTCCTCGCCGTGTTCAGCTTCTACTCGGCGTTCTCGGGGTATCGTGCGCTCTTTCGCAAGCGCCCGCGCGAGGGGGCGCACGCGAGCGCGCTCGACTGGACCGCGGCGATCGTGACCTTCGCGGCGAGCGCAACGCTGGCGGTCCTCGGCGTGCTCAAGCCCAGCCCCGCGTGGGAGCGCGTGGGCGTCGTGCCGGTGATCTTCGGCGGTGTCGGCATGGTCCTCTCCGGCCTCGACCTCTGGAAGTTCGCGCGGCCACGCGCGGACCGGAACCAGTGGTGGTTCGACCACATGGCGGGGATGCTCGGTTCCTACATCGCCACGGTGTCGGCCTTCTCCGTCGTGAACTTCACGTTCCTGCCGACCGCGGTCCGCTGGCTCTGGCCCACCGCCATCGGCACGCCGCTGGTCGCCGCGTGGATCACGTACTACAAGCTGCGATTCCGCCGCGCGAAGACCGCGACCGCTCCCGCCTAGGATGCCGGACGCCACTGGCGACTCCGTTTCGGTGCGCTGCTGCATCGCGGGGGGCGGCCCGGCCGGCATCATGCTCGGGCTCCTGCTGGCCCGAGCCGGCGTGAGCGTCCTCGTCCTGGAAAAGCACGCCGATTTCCTGCGAGATTTTCGCGGCGACACGATCCACCCGTCCACGCTCGATGTGATGCACGAGCTGGGACTGCTGGACGACGTCCTCCGGCTACCGCACCAGGAGGTCCGCGAGCTGAGGGCACAGCTCGGCGAGGTGGCGCTGCCGATCGCGGACTTCACTCACCTGCCGACGCGCTGCCGGTTCCTGGCCCTCATGCCACAGTGGGACTTCCTGAACCTCCTCGTCGAACGGGCGACGACCCGCTATCCCGCATTCCATCGGCGGATGCGGGCCGAGGTGACCGAGCTCCTCCAGGAGGGACGGCGCGTCGTGGGCGTCCTCGCGACGACGCCGAACGGTCCACTGAAGGTTCACGCCAACCTTGTCGTCGCCGCCGATGGTCGGCATTCGATCGTCCGGGAGAAGGCCGGACTACGAGTCAAGGCGCTGGGGGCGCCGATGGACGTGCTGTGGTTCCGACTCTCTCGAACGCCGGGCGATCCGACGGCCACGATGGGTCGCTTCGATGTCGGACAGATCTTCATCACGATCAACCGCGGCGAGTATTGGCAGTGCGGCTACGTGATCCCCAAGGGCACGGTCGACGAGATTCGCCAGCGGGGGCTCCTCGCGTTCCGCAAGGCCGTGGCCCGGCTGGTACCGTACGTGAGCGATCGAACGCACGAGCTCCGCGACTGGGACGACGTCAAGCTCTTGACCGTGTGCGTCGACCGCCTGTCCCAGTGGTATCGTCCAGGTCTCCTCTGCATCGGAGACGCCGCGCACGCGATGTCGCCGATCGGCGGCGTCGGCATCAACCTGGCGATTCAGGACGCGGTGGCCGCAGCCAACATCCTCGCCGCGCCACTGCGTGACGGGCGGCCGACGCTCGACCAGCTGCGCAGGGTCCAGAAGCGGCGTGAGCTGCCGACGCGCATCACCCAGTGGCTCCAGGTGACGATCCAGCGGCGCCTCATCACGCCCGTCCTGGCCGGCGCGCGGCCGTTGAAGCCGCCCCTCGCCGTCCGCCTCCTCGCGCGCTTCGCCCTTTTGCGGAGGATTCCCGCCCGGCTCGTCGGGATCGGTATCCGGCCCGAGCACGTGCGGGCACCCCTCGCGCCGGCCGAGACGGCCCGGCACCACGCCGGCTAGACTGGAGCCCGTCGGGGTATCGAGGAGCGCCACGGCTTCGCCGGGGGGCTCCGAGCGTTGGGGGGGTTGGGGGGCCATGTCGGGGCCGCCTATTTCCCAGTGTGTCCTCGGAGTCATGTGAAGAACCCGCGAGCACCTGAGTCCCAGTGACTATCGACGGCTCGAAGCGTGCCCGTCGCGAGCGCGATCGCGCCGGCGGGCGCTCTTCTCCACACGCCCTCCCCGCGGCCAACTGCTCAGGCTCACCGACTTCGAAGCAGCGAACCCCTTACACGCGGCGGCAACCCCAGCGGAACAAACCATGCCGCCGGGTAGAGGTAATCATCGCCACTTTCGTCGACGATCCGAAGGTCGCCCTGGCGCATCGCTTCTTCATCGGACACGACGCGATAGATCTTGTGCAGCTCCAGCGAGGCCGGATACTCACTATTGTTGATGCATACCGCAAACTTCGGCGTCAAGCGACGACGCCTTCTCGCCGCTCTAGTCGAGGTAACGCTTACGCTTGATTTCCTTACGTCCAATGCCATGCGCCTCATACCAGTGCAACTCCGCCTTTCGACTGGATCCACCTCGAACCCGGATCTGTGCGATGCCCTTTAGCTTGCGCCATCGCCCTTTGCCGTACATCTTCTGAAGCCGGGCCAACTCGCGAATGCGCCTGCCGACTGCGATCGTCTCGACCTGTGCGATGTCGCCGACGATCTCGAAGTGCATTCGCCTGCATTATCGCAGTACTTCTCGGACGACGGAAGTCGCCTCACGCTCGCGGTTCAGCGGCAAAGGGCGCTTCAAT
>QHTD01000423.1 GCA_003220675.1 Candidatus Rokuibacteriota bacterium
GGGGCTGGACCGACCGTACCTGGTGTTCCTGGTCGGAACCCCGGAGCCCAGGAAGAACCTGCTCCGGACGGTCGAGGCGGCCCGCCGGGCCACGGCGGACCTTCCGTTAGTGATCATCGGTCCGCAAGAGCCCATCCGGGCGCTGCTGGGCGGGAATACCGAGGGAGTGATCCTGATCGGATCCTTGTCTGACGAGGACCTGCCGCTCGTGCTGCACGGGGCTGAGTTGGCCCTCTATCCAAGTCTCGCCGAGGGATTCGGCCTGCCGGCCGTAGAGGCGATGGCGGCCGGGGTGCCCTTGATCACGTCCAATTGCAGCTCCTTGCCGGAGGTCGTGGGCAAGGCTGCGGTACTCGTCAATCCGGAATCGGTGGATGAGATGGTCCACGCGATCCGAAGCCTGCTGGATGATCCGGAGCGACGAGCCCATCTCATCGAGCAAGGACTGGCCCGGGCGAGGGAGCTCTCCTGGGAACGGACGGCGTCGCGGGTCCTGCAACTCTATCGGGAGCTGGTCTCGTCGGGGTCATCCTGAGGGATCGCGGCATGTGCGGGATCGGAGTCTCCCTGGGACGAGCCGTGCTGGCCGAATCAAGGGCGATTGTATGAATGCCGGCTTGGCTTGCCAGTTGCGTCGGTGGCTGGCGCCGCCGCACCCTACATGGCAATCGAGGGCAAGCCGCAATCGCGTGAGGGAGTTTTTAGGCGCCGAAGAGCTGAGGGCTCCTGGTGGAGTCAAGATCAATGTCGGCTCGGCCTCCCGGCGCTTTGGCGTGAGAATGCTGAACCTGGATCTGAACCCCGCAGAAGAAGTGGATGTGTTGGGCGATCTGTTGCGTCTTCCTCTAAGACACGGGAGCGTGGACACCTTGGTGTGTACTGGGGTACTCGAGCATGTCTCAGACCCTCATCGGGCCGTGGCAGAAATGTATCGCGTGTTGAAATTCGGAGGGCGCGTCCTTGTGGAGACGCCGTTTATGCAGACGGTCCACGCCTCGCCGGATGATTATTCCCGTTGGACGCCGAGTGGACTTCGTCAGTTGCTCAAGGACTTCACGATCCTGGAGTGCCGCGTGGTGGCCGGCCCTGCATCGGCGCTCGCCTGGCAGTTCCAGGCCACCATGGCCATGCTGTTCAGCTTCGGCAGCGAGTTGCTCTACCGAGTGGGCTTGCGGGTTTTCGGCTGGCTCGCGGTCCCTCTGTCGTGGTTTGACGTGGCGCTGGAACGGCATCCCATGGCTTGGCATGCCGCCTCGGGTTACGCTGTCGTGGCGATCAAGAACGCAGAGGACCGACGCCGAGGATAGGAGCGTTGGAGGAGCTTGACGCCCGTTTAAGGCTGGCATCCTGGCGGCCCGCAGGAGGGATCGCCCGTCCGTTTGTCCGCTATCCCAATGCGAAGCTTTCGCCAGGAACGGTCTGGCAGGACGGTCCTCCGAGCGGCGAGGTGACCTTGTCGGTGGTCATCCCCACGTCCGATGCTCACCGCGGCGGCTATTTTCGCGACCTGGTCGTGCAGATCGGCCGCCAGGACTTCCGAGACTTCGAGGTGATCGTGGTGCGCGGCGATCCGCGCCAGGGGCGGGCCATCAACGTCGGCGCGGAACTCGCCCGGGGCAAATATCTTCTGACCCTGGATGACGATACTGCCTTGCCTGATCCCGCGACGTTCAGGAAGTTAGTCGGGATCATGGAGTCGTACCCCGACATCGGCATGGCCGGCGGGAACAACGTGGTTCCCGGCGAGGCCCCCGCCCTGGTTCGGTGGGCCATGCGGCAAATCCCACGGCGTTCGTGGGAGCCAGTGCGGGAGATCACCGATTCAGACCTTGCCGAGCATCCCTGCGTGATGATGCGCACCGCCGAATTCAAGGCCGTGGGGGGCGAGAATGAGTTGGTGCCGCGCGGCCTCGACCCCTACCTACGTCAGGCGTTCCGCGAGGCGGGCAGGCGTGTGGTTGTCGTCCCGAACGTCATCTATCACCACTTGCCTCCAGACTCTTTGGGAGGGTTGCTGAGACAATTTTTCCGCAACGGACGACAGGCAGCCTTCGTGAATCGCCACTACCCCGAGTGGGTGATCGAGACGCCGTCGGCACACGGGCCCTTTCGGCCCCGTGTGCCCTTCCCGCTCCGTGTGTTGCGGTTCCCGGTGCGTCTGCTGGGCGCCCTGCTCACGGGGAAGCCGGTCTGGTTCTTCTGCGAGATGGCGTATGCGCTGGGCTTCGCCCGCGAGTGGGTCTCCCCAACGGGGAACGCCTGAGCTAGCTGGAGTTGATCCGGTTTCGTGAAGGGTGAACTGCTTTCGAGATGGTCACCACACCACCAGCGAGGGGGATGTCGTAACACGATTCAACAAACGCCTCGGTGACCGAATAGCCCCTCTCGGCCATATACTTCATTAGTGTCCCCTCAGCGCACCCTACATCCAAAATTTTGCAACCCTGGGGGAAATATTTGAGGTGCTTTGTCCGAATCGCCTTTGCGCGCTCGTAATAATTGTCCATCTCGTCCCCTATCCGACCTCTCCTCCCGAGCCGCAAGGCGGGCATCCGCCAAACGCAAGCATTGCATCTCCTGCAGAGGCCAACTCCACGAGCGGTCAACATCACGCCGGGCCCACGACCAGACGGAGAAGTTAAATCGGGGGAGTGTATCTTCGGAAGGTCGTAGCGCAGCTCCCGGGACGAGATCGCAAGAGCCGGTAGAAGTTGCCGATCTTTACCGGCGGCTCAAAGTTCTTCTCAAGAGCCTCGCGCACCCGCGGGTCCCTCCAGAACAGGCTGGGAACATTCTCGACCAGGAAATCTGCTCGAGGGCATCCCGCAAAGAGCGACAATGCCTTGGCCGCGCCGAGGTCCTCCTTGTAGTTCCAGGGCCATGTGAATGTCCGGTCAAGGGGGATGAGTCGACCTTTTGTCAGAAACGGAAGAAGGTCCTTCATTCCGACGATGATCGACTCTGGCTTTGCCTCTCGATTCAGAATCCTCGTCACCTCATCGAATCCCGTCTCGGTGCTGGGATAGAGCGGGAACCGCAGCCCGTGCAGCGCTGCGTTCTGAACCACGTTGGCAGGTGCGAGTGCGAGCAGGCTACCGGCACAGAGTGCCCACAGGGTCTGTCGCCTCCCCGCCGCCAGGCGCAACGCAATCGCCGTCGCAGCCAGGGGCACGAGCGACAGCGCGTAGCGTGGCAGCCGCGGGTCGGCGAGCGCCTCGCCGAAGCCGCTCGGCGTCACGCGCTCCGAGATTGGCTCGCGGGTCAGGATATCGGGAACCGCTAGCGCATATAGCAGCACTCCCCCCACCGAGACCGCAAGGGCGGTCCACCATACGTACCGGCCCAGGGGTTTCAGGACATCGGCATCGATGATGTACCAACCAATCACAAGCGAAATGAGTGGCATTGCCGGCACCACGTACTTCCCGTTTGTACCGACGAGACCGCCGTAGAAAAACACGATCGCCAGTGAGCTTCCTAATAGCAGGTCGACCGGCAACATCCGTTTCCCGGCCCATACGGCGCGGGCCCGGCCGACTGCCGCCACCAGCCACAACAAGACCAGGGGAAAGGACATCCAGGTCACGTAGTATCGAAGCGAGTTCAGCCGCTCGTAGAGAGATGCG
>QHTD01000302.1 GCA_003220675.1 Candidatus Rokuibacteriota bacterium
GCAGGGGTGCTTCTTCCTCGACACGCTCCGGCACGCGGCGTGGAAGATCATCTCCGTCGGCGGCTACACGCCGACCTTCGAGGACCTCGAGCGCCAGCGCGCCCTGATTCCGCTCGTGGTCGAGGAGGGCGGCGAGGACACGGTGGGCGGCAAAACGACCGCCCACGCGTACCTCTTCATCAGGCTCGCCGAGGCCCTCGGGGTCGCGCGGGACCAGCTGTTCTCGACGGAGTACCTGCCGACGACGATCATCGAGAAGAACGAGCTGTTCCTGCTGCAGCGGTCGTCCACGCTCGAGGCGCTCTGCGGGGGGAACATCGCGACCGAGTCGATCAACCCGGAGCACATGCAGCGGATGGCCGACGCGATGGAGAAGCACTACGGCGTGGACCGCGCCGCGCTCGACTTCTACTATGTCCACGTCGAGGTCGAGGGCGATCACGCCGAGCGCGCGGTCCGCATCCTCTCGAAGCTGGCCGTCACCGACGAGGAGCAGGCGCGCGGCCGCCTCGCCCTGCGCCGGGCGATCACCGCGCGGCGGATCTGCGCCGACGGGATGCTGGAGGCCTTCGTCGGCCGCTGAGGCCGATCGCAGGCCCGCGGTCGCCCCGCGCCTACGGCGCGAACGACTCGAAGTACTTCATCGTCACGATCTGGCTCTTCGGCGAGAGCTGCTTGACCTCCTTGACCCAGAGGTCGAGGTTCGCGGGATCGCCGAACGTGTCGCGAAGGTCGCGTGGCGGCGCGCTGAACGGCGCCTCGAAATTGTCCCAGTGGGTCGGCAGGACGATCTTCGGGTAGTTGAGCGCCCTGAGTAGCCGTGGCGTGAAGTCGTGGATCTGGTTGGAGAAGATCGAAGCGATCAGCGCCACGTCCGGCTTCAACCCTGCGATCGCCCGCTCGTTGTAGTTCGCGGTGCTCATGAGGAAGATGCTGAACTTGCCTCCGATCGTGATCGTGTAGATCAGGCTGTCGCCCTCCGGGAGGTCGCCGATCTTCGTCGGCGCCGACGGGACGTGGTAGAGATGACCGGGCACGGCATGCTTCTTGGTGGGGCCCATCGAGTGGATGCCCGGGACGACCTCGATCGTATAACCGTCGAACTGCATGTACTCGCCACCCTTGACCTGGACGATCTTGCCTTCCGGCACGCCGGCTGCGCGCATCACGTTCGCGTGGGTCTCGGAGCCGATCACCATCGCGTTCGTCTTCTTCGCGATGTAGGGGACGTCGGCCATGTGGTCCCAGTGGCCGTGGCCGATCAGGATGTGGTCGGCCTTCTTCACGTGTTGGCCGATCAGCGCCTCGTCGAGCGGCAGCGTCGCGTTCGGGTTGAACTTGCCGGTGAAGAACCCCGAGTCGAAACGGCTGAACCAGGGGTCAAAGAGAATCGTCTTGTTGCCGAAGGTGATTTCCCAGCCGTCGGTGCCGAACCACTTGAAGCTGACACCCGCCGAGCCGGGGCCGCCACTCGCCCCGGGAGTCTCGGCGCCCTCAGCGACACCCGGCAGCACGAGGGACGTTCCCCAGTCCATCGCCGCCGCGGTGAGACCTGCGACGAGCCCGGCGCCGAGGAATCGACGGCGCGAGACACCTTCGGCCAGGCTGGACAGCGACGCGGAATCAATGAAGCACATGGCAGTCTCCTCTGGTTCTTCGGATCACGCGCTCACGCGGTGCACCTCGTCGTGCTTGCGGACGCGCTCGCTGACCTTCACCGCGACCTCGCTGCCGCGCTCGGCCCGCTGCACGGGGCGGTGCTCGGTCTGGAGCGACTCGACGGTCTGCGTGAGGTCGGTCGTGTGACCGCGGATATGGATCGTGTCGCCGACCTGGAGGGCACCGTCCACGAGCTTGATCGCCGCGACATTGATCTTCGCGTAGTAGTCCGTGACCGTGCCGACCTTCTGCTCCGTGGCCATTGCAGCCCCCTCTCCGTCGCCCGCCGCGACAGACGCGGCTACTTGAGCGCGCCCGCCGTCAGGCCGGAGACGTAGTAGTCGAGGAAGAAGACGTACAGGATCACGATCGGAACCGAGCCCAGCACGGCCCCCGCCATGAGCGAGCCCCAGAAGTAGATGTCGCCGCGGATCAGCTCGCTGGTGATGCCGACGCTCGCGGTGATCTCCTCGGAGGACGAGGTGAACGTCAGCGCGTAGATGAACTCGTTCCAGGAGAGCGTGAAGGCAAAGAGCGCGGCGCAGACGAGCCCCGGCACGGCGATCGGGAGCACGATGCGCAGGAGCGCCTGGATGCGCGTGGCGCCGTCGACCAGCGCGCACTCCTCGACTTCCTTCGGCACCGTACGGAAGTACCCCATCAGGAGCCACGTGCAGAACGGCACCAGGAACGTAGGGTAGGTCACCACCAGCGCCCACTTGGAGTCGGCGAGCCCGAGCCAGTTGACGACCTGGGCGAGCGGCAGGAAGAGGAGCGAGGTCGGCACGAGGTACGTGACGAAGATCGCGGTGCCGAACGACCCCACCGCGAAGAACTTGAGGCGGGCGAGCGCGTAGGCGGCGACCGTGCCGATGACGAGCGACAGCGTGGTCGACAGCAACGTGACCAGGAGACTGTTCTTCATCCACGTGAAGAACGGGGTGTCCCAGAGGAGCTTCGCGTAGTGCTCGAGCGTCGGCGCCTGGCGGATCAGGAGCGGCACCGCGTGCCGGTCGTAGAGCTCGCGGTCCTGCTTCAGCGAGGTGAGCGCCATGTGATAGAAGGGGAAGAGCGCGAAGACGAGGAAGGGCACCAGCGCCAGGTGCGTGGCGATCTTCCCCGCGAGCCGCCGCCGCGCCATCGACGCCATCAGTACACCTGTCGCCGGACGAAACTCAGCTGCGCCCAGACGACGAACATGAGCGCGGGGAAGAGGTAGAGCGAGATCGCCGCGCCTTCCCCGATCCGTCCCGTCTCGAGCCCCACCTGACGGGCGAGAGTGGCGAAGAGGTGGGTCGAGTTGATCGGCCCGCCGTTCGTGAGGACATAGACGATGTTGAAGTCGCTGAACGTGAAGATCGTCGAGAACAGCACCACGATCGCCAGCACCGGCTTGATCATCGGGAGCGTGATGAGCCAGAAGCGCGCGACCGGGCCTGCGCCGTCGGCCTCCGCCGCCTCGTAGAGCTCACGCGGGATCGAGACGAGCCCCGCGAGAATCGTGATGGCGAAGAAGGGCAACCCGCGCCAGACGTTCACCGTCACCACCGCCGTCATCGCGTAGTACTTCTGGCCGAGCCAGTTCGGCCCCGGGGGGTCCATGATCCCGAGCGCGATGCCGGTCCAGTTCACCACGCTGTAGAGCGAGTTGAACATCCACCACCAGCCGAGCGTGGAGAGCGCGGTCGGGATGACCCACGGGAGCAGGATCGCGCCGCGGATCGCCCGCTTGAACCAGAGCTGCTGGTTCAGCAGCACGGCGAGCGAGATGCCGAGGACGAGCTTGAGGGCGACCGCCGAGCCCGTGAAGACGAAGGCGTTCTGAAAGGTTTGCCGGAACGCGTCGCTCTGCCAGAGGTTGACGAAGTTGCGGAGCCCGACGAAGTGGCTCGGGCGGCCGATGAAGGCGTTCGACACGGCGAAGTAGAGCGCCATGCAGAAGGGGTACGCGACCAGGAGCACGAGCAGGAAGAGGGCGGGCGTGACGAAGAGCGGGCCCAGGACCTGCTCGCGGTCGAGCAGCTCCCGGACCCGCACCCGGAGCGGCAGCCGGGCCGTGACGGCGATGTTGCCGACAGCCACGCGTTGCTACCCCGCCATGATCTTCTTCATCTCGTTCTCGGCCCAGGCGATGGCTTCCTTGTTGGGCGTGCCCGTCACCGCCTTGGCGAGCATGTTGGGGACGATGAACGAGTTGGTGATGAGCTGGATCCTGTCGGTCGGCGGCGCCGGCCACCCGTAGAGATGGTACTGGACCCCCGGAGCCCCGAGGGCCGCGTACTTGGGATCCGTCCTGAGCACCGGATGGTCCTGGAGCCGCTCGTAGATCGGCAGGTTGAAGGCGTCCGCCGACATGACCCACTCGTCGTAGACCTCCCGCTTGCCGAGCAGGTAGCGAACCCACTCCTTGGCCGGCTCGACGTGTTTCGAGAACTTCCAGATGCCAATGGAACGCGGCACGTCGGTCTCGTGGCGCCCGCCGGGCCCGCCCAGGCTCCGGTGATGGTTGATGAGGTCGGCCGTCGGCAGCTTCCGCTGCTTGGCGACGATGTAGGCGCTCACCGGATTGTGGATCCAGCCGGCCTTGCCCTGCTGGAGCGACTCGTTGTTGCTCGCGTCGGTCCAGGAGAGCACCTCGGGCTCCATGCAGTCCCGGTACATCTTCTTGTACCATTCGACCATCTGCTCGGTCGCGGGCGAGTTGATCCGCACCGTCTTGCCGTCGCGGTCGACCTCCATGCCGCCGAAGGACCAGAGCACCGGCCCCGCCGTCGAGATCGAGTCGTAGTTCTGGCTGATGGGGATCCCGACCGGGTTCCCCATCTTCTTCAGCTCCTTGCCGACCGTGTAGAGCTCTTCCCAGGTGTCGGGGACTTTGAGCCCCGCGCGCTTGAAGAGGTCCTCGCGATATGTGGGCACGAAGAGCCCGTGGTACATCGGCACGGCGCGCCAGACGCCGTTCACGTGGGCGGCCTCGTACCCGGAGGACAGCGTCTTGCCGTGCTTCTTTTCCAGCTCCGCCACGAGGTCCGACACGTCGGTGAGCTGCGGCTCGTAGAGCCAGGGGAAGTGCATTCGCATCTCGACGAGGTCGTGTCCGGCCTGGGTCTGGACCTCGGCAGCGTACTTCGCCGGCTGCTGGGGATGGGCGATGTAGTCGATCCGGAGCTTGATTCCGGTGTCCCGGGTGAAGCGCTGGGCGATGTCGTTCTGCTTCTTGTCCATCGCGGGGGCGAAGTTGTTCCAGCAGAGGTATGAGATCTCGCGCTGCTGGCCCCGTGCCGGGGGTACGCGCGCGGCGAGGATGCCGGCGAGGCCTCCACCGGCGGTAGTCGCGAGGAAACGACGACGGCCGATCGATTCCATGACTCCTCCTTTCACGGTGAAGGGAGTGTAGACAACGCGCGCCGACTGTCAAGGCGCGCCGCGGCTCAGGCCCTCTCCTCAGGCTCGCTGAGCGTGCGGGGAAACCACTCCTCGAACATCACGTAGAGGGTGGGGATCAGGACGAGCGTGAAGAACGTCGAGACGAGCAGCCCGCCGATGACCGCGATCGCCAGCGGCTGGTTCGCCTCCGTGCCGACGCCGAAGGCGAGCGCCATCGGCAGGAGGCCGACCACGGTCGTGAGGACCGTCATCAAGATCGGGCGCAGGCGGATCCGTCCGGCCCGCGGGACCGCGACGCGCAGGGGCTCGCCGCGGCGGCGGCGCTCGTTGATGTACTCCACGAGGAGCACGCCGTTGGAGACGACGATCCCGACCATCATGATGATGCCCATGAACGACGTCGCGGAGAGCGTCGTGTTCGTGAGGTAGAGCGCCCAGAACACGCCGATGAGCCCCATGGGCACCGAGAACATGATCGTGAACGGGTCCTTCAGCGACCTGAACTGCGAGGCGAGCACCATGTACACGAGAATGACCGCGAGCAGCGAGGTGAAGTAGAGGCTCGAGAAGGACTCGCGCTGCTGCTCGGTCTGCCCGCCGAGGCGGATGGAGAAGCCCGCCGGCAGCGGGAGCTGGCGGAACTTCCCCTCGAGCTCCTGCGAGATCGACCCGAGATCGCGCCCGACGGCGTTGGCGGCGATGCGCACGAGGCGCTGCTGGTACTTGCGCTCGATCTCCACCGGACCCGCTGATTGCCTGATGTCCGCGACGGTGGAGAGGAGGACGGGACGGTTGTCATCCGTGGTCACGAAGATCCGCCCCAGATCCTCCGGCGTCTGCCGGTACGGCTCGTCGAGCTGGACGACGACGTTGTACTGGTTGCCCGACCGTGGGTCGGTGAAGATCGACGGGTTGACGCTCGCGTTGGAGTTGAGCGAGAAGAGCACGGCCTCTGCGATCCCTCGCTGGAAGAGGCCGGCGGCGGCTGCCTTCTCGCGATCGACCGTGATCTCGAACTGTGGATAATTCGCGTCGCGACTGGTCGTGACGTCGGTGACGCCGTCGGTCGACTCCATGAGGCGGGCGATCTCGCGCGAGAGGGCGGCCGCCGCGCCGAGATCGTAGCCCAGGACCTCCACCTCGAGCGCCGTCTCGGATCCGAAGTTGATGGTCCGGGCCACCAGGCCGCCGGGAACGAAGCGATACGTCGTGCCGGGGAACTTCCCGGCGAAACGCGGCCGGAGCGCACTCATGATCTCCCCGTCGCTCCGCTGGCGCTGGTCGGCGGTCGACAGGTAGACCTGGACGCTGGCGCTGTGCGGGCCCGTATTGTTGGTGAAGACCGCCGACTGCCCCTGCGGGATGCCGACGTTCGATACCACCGAGACCAGTTCCTCCGGCCGCAGCTCCGCCTTGATGATCGCCTCCATGGCCCTGACGATCCGCTCGGTCTCCTCGACCCGCGTCCCCACCGGCGCCTTGAGGTTGATGCGGAACTGCGCCTCGTCCGACGGCGGGAAGAACTCCGTGCCGATGAGCGGCTTGAGGCCGAAGGCGGGTGCCGTGACCAGGAAGAGGCTGGCCACGAACGCGCCCGCGATCCCGCCCACGACGCGGCGCCGGTGCGCGAGCGCCCACTCGATCACTCGTTGATAGCGCTCCTCGATCCACGTGAAGAAGCGCTGGGAGAGGCGGAACAGGCGGTCCCGCGCCGACCGGGACGCCGGGTCGATCGGCCTCTCCGGCGTGATGAGCTTCAGGGCCAGGAGCGGTGTCACGGTTCGCGAGACGAGGAACGACGCGAAGAGCGAGATCGAGATCGTGAACGTGAGCGGGATGAAGAGGAGCTTGATCTGGCCCTCGAGGAACACCGTCGGCACGAAGACGATGATCGTCGTGATGGTCGCCGAGAAGATCGGCATCGCCACCTCGCGCGCAGCGTCGAGGACGGCCTGGCGCCGCGGCGTGTCCGAGATGTTCAGGTGCCGGTTGATGTTCTCGAGCTCGACGATCGAGTCGTCCACGAGCCGGCCGACCGCCAGGGCGAGGCCGCCCAGCGTGAAGACGTTGAGCGTCTGACCCAGGAAGTACATGACGATGAACGAGAGCAGGATCGAGAGGGGGATGGCGATCGAGATGATGAGGGTCGAGGTGAGCGAGCGCAGGAAGATCAGGATGACGAGGAAGGCGAGGGCCGAGCCCTGGAGGGCCTCGTGCCAGAGGCTCTCGATGGCCTGGCGGATGTAGGTCGACTGGTCGAAGGTGATGCCCACCTTCACTCCCCGGGGGACGCTCAAGAGCTTCGGGAGCAGCGTCTTCACCTGGTCGACGACCGCGATCGTGTTCGCCCCCGGCTGTTTGTTGACGCTGAGGAACACGCCGCGCGTGTCGTCGATGCGCACGATCGAGGTCTGGGTCTCGTGGGAGTCCGCCACGTAGCCGAGGTCCTTGACGTGGATCGGCACGCCGTTGGGCCCGACCGTGCGGACGACGATGTTCTCCATCGGACGCACGATGGCGAACTGGTTGTTCGTGTAGAGGTTGTAGTCCAGGCGGCCGGCCTTCATGTCGCCGGCGGGGAGCAGGAAGTTGGCGCTGTTCACCGCGCTCACGACGTCGACGATCGACACGCCCTTGGCGTAGAGCTGGTCGCGGTTGAGGTTCACCGTGATCTGCCGGACCTTGCCCCCGTCGATCGAGGCCGAGGCGACGCCGGCGAGCCGCTCGAGCTGGGGCTCGATCGTGTTGTAGGCGAGGTCGTAGAGCTGGCGCTCGTCGAGCCCGCCGCCCGCGACCGTCACCAGCACGACCGGAATGTTCGAGAGGTCGTAGCGCACGATGAACGGCTGCTTGATGCCCGTGGGGAGTGAATTGAGGATCTGCTGGATCCGCTGGATGACCTCCGTCTGGCCGTTGTTGACGTCGGCGCCCCAGTTCATCCAGAGCCGCACCGTGGACAGCCCCTGCCGCGACTTCGACTCCACGAACCTGACGTCGCTCACGGCGCTGACGGCCTTCTCGATCGGGTAGGTGACGGTCTTCTCGATGTCGAGGACACCGGCGCCGGTGTAGATCGTGCCGACGTTGATGATGGGCAGGTTGATGTTGGGGAACAGGTCGACCGGCAGCCGATCGAGGGCCACGAGGCCGAGGATGGCGACGCCGAGCGAGGCCATGAGAATCGCGATCGAGTTCCGGAGGGCGAGGAGCGTCATCCACACGGCGAGTCCTCGCGGGCGACCACGCCCTCAGGGGTGACGCGCATCGTCCCCGATCGCGCGCGGGAAGCGCTCCTCGAAGATGACGTAGAGGGTCGGAATGAGGACGAGGGTGAAGAAGGTCGAGACGAGCAGCCCGCCGATGACCGCGATCGCCAGCGGCTGGTTGGCCTCGGTCCCCACGCCGAAGGCGAAGGCCATGGGCAGGAGGCCGACGACGGTGGCGAACACGGTCATGAGGATCGGCCGCAGCCGCACGCGCCCCGCGCGCGGCACCGCCTCCGCGACCGGCATCCCGTGTCGGCGCAGCTCGTTGATGTACTCGACGAGCAGCACGCCGTTCGAGACCACGATGCCGACCATCATGATGATCCCCATGAACGAGGTGCTCGAGAGCGTGGTGTCGGTCAGATAGAGCGCCCAGAAGACGCCGATCAGGCCCATCGGCACCGAGAACATGATCGTGAACGGGTCCTTCAGCGACTTGAACTGCGACGCCAGCACCATGTAGACGAGGATGACCGCGAGCAAGGACGTGAAGGCCAGGCTGCCGAACGCCTCGCGCTGCTGCTCGGTCTGCCCGCCCAGGCGGATGGAGAATCCGGCGGGCAGGGGAAGCTGACGGAACTTCCCCTCGAGCTCCTCGGACACCGAGCCGAGGTCGCGCCCGACGGCGTTGGCGGCGACGCGGACGAGGCGCTGCTGGTACTTCCGCTCGATCTCGACCGGCCCGGTCGACTGGGTGATCGCGGCGATGGTGGAGAGCAGGACCGGCCGGTCGTTGGCGGTGACGAAGAGCCGATGGAGGTCATCGGGCGTCTGCCGGTACGTCTCGTCGAGCTGGACGACGAGGTTGTACTGGTTGCCCGTGCGTGGATCGGTGAAGATGGACGGGTTGACGCTGGCGTTCGAGTTCAGGGAGAAGAGCGCGGCCTGGGCGATGTCACGCTGGGTGAGCCCGACCGACGCCGCCTTCTCCCGGTCTACCTTGACCTCGAACTGCGGATAGCTCGCGTCGCGGCCGACGGTGACGTCGGCCACGCCCTCCGTCGCCTGCATGATCCGTGCGACCTCGCGGGAGAGCGCCTCGGCGGTCGCGAGGTCGTACCCGAGGATCTCCACCGCGATCGCCGTCTCCGAGCCGAAGTTGATGACGCGCGAGACGAGCCCGCCGGAGACGAACTGGTAGCGCGTGCCGGGGAACTGCCCGGTGAACTTCGGCCGGATCGCGTTCACGATCTCGCGGTCGTTCCGCGCGCGCTTGTCCGCCGTCGTCAGGTAAACCTGGACGGTCGCGCTGTGGGGCCCCGTGTTGCTCGTGAAGACGGCCGAGCGGCCCTGCGGGATGCCGACGTTGGCGACGATCGTTTTCAGCTCTTCGGGGTGCACGGTCGCCCGGATGATCGACTCCATCCCTCTGACAATGCGCTCGGTCTCCTCGATCCGCGTGCCGATGGGCGCCTTGACGTTGATCCGGAACTGCGCCTCGTCCGACGGGGGGAAGAACTCCGTCCCGATGAGCGGCTTGAACCCGAAGTGGGGCGCCAAGACGAGGAAGAGGCTCGCCACGAAGGTGGCGGCGATCCCGCCGACGACGATGCGGCGGTGGCCCAGCGCCCAGACGATGACCTGCTGGTACACCTCCTCGATCCGCTCGAAGAAGCGCCGGGAGAACCGGAAGACGCGATCGCGGAGCGATCGGGAGGCCGGGTCGATCGGCTTCTCCGGCTGGAGGACCTTCAGCGCGAGGAGGGGGGTGACGGTCCGGGACACCAGGAAGGAGGCGAAGAGCGAGATCGAGATCGTGAACGTGAGCGGGATGAAGAGGAGCTTGATCTGGCCCTCGAGGAACACGGTGGGCACGAAGACGATGATCGTCGTGATCGTCGCCGAGAAGATCGGCATGGCCACCTCGCGGGCGGCGTCCAGCACCGCCCGCCGGCGCTCCGTGCCCGGCATCGCCAGGTGCCGGTTGATGTTCTCCAGCTCGACGATCGAGTCGTCCACGAGCCGGCCGACCGCCAGGGCGAGGCCGCCCAGCGTGAAGACGTTGAGCGTCTGACCCAGGAAGTACATGACGATGAACGAGAGCAGGATCGAGAGGGGGATGGCGATCGAGATGATGAGGGTCGAGGTGAGCGAGCGCAGGAAGATCAGGATGACGAGGAAGGCGAGGGCCGAGCCTGCGGGATGAGCGCCCGCACCTGGTCCACCACTGCGACGGTGTTCGCGCCCGGCTGCTTGTTGACGCGCATGAAGACGCCACGCGTACCGTCGATCCGCACGATGGCCGTCTGCGTCTCGTGCGAGTCGACGACGTACCCGAGGTCCTTGACATGGATCGGCACGCCGCCGGCGCCCGTCTTGCGGACGACGATGTCCTCCATCGGCCGGACGAGCCGGAACTGGTTGTTGGTGTAGATGTTGTAGTCGAGCCGGCCCACTTTGATGTCGCCCGCGGGCAGCAGGAAGTTCGAGTCGTTGACGGCGCGGACGACGTCGAGCACCGAGAGGCCCTTGGCGAAGAGCTGGTCGCGGTTCAGGTTGACCGTGATCTGCCGTACTTTGCCGCCGTCCACCGAGGCCGAGGCCACGCCGCCCAGGCGCTCGAGCTGGGGCTCGATCGTGTTGTAGGCGAGGTCATACAGCTGCTTCTCGTCGAGCCCGCCGCCCGACGCGGTGACGAGGCATACCGGGATGTTCGAGAGGTCGAACCGAAGGACGAAGGGTTGCTTGATCCCCGAGGGGAGCGAGCTGAGGATCTGCTGGATCCGCTGGATGACCTCCGTCTGGCCGTTGTTGACGTCGGCGCCCCAGTTCATCCACAGGCGCACCGTCGAGAGGCCCTGCCGCGACTTGGACTCGACGAACTTGACGTCGCTGACGGCGCTCACCGCCTTCTCGATGGGGTAGGTGACGGTCTTCTCGATGTCGAGGACCCCGGCGCCGGTGTAGACGGTCCCGATGTTGATGATCGGGAGATTGATGTTCGGGAAGAGATCGATCGGGAGCCGCCCGAGGGCCACGAAGCCGAGGATGGCCACGGCCAGCGCCGCCATCAGGACCGCGATCGAGTTGCGCAGCGCGAGCAGCGTCATCCACATGCTACTTCTTCGCCTCCGCGTGGACCCTCTGACCCTCGCGCACCAGCTCCTTACCCTCGACGATGACGAGCTCGTCCCCGGCGAGCCCCTTGGTGACCTCCACGAGCGTGCCCTCGCCGACACCCGTGGCGATCGTCCGCTTGCCGACGACGCCGTTGTGCACGACGAACACGACCGGCGCGTCGCCCTCGTTCGAGACCGCCTCGCCCGCGATCAGGATCGCGCCGGGATGGCGGTCGATCACGAGCTCGACGCGCGCGTACATGCCGGGCTTGAGGAGCGCGTCGGGGTTCGGGATCATCATCTCGACTCCCAGCGTGCGCGTCCGCGGATCGAGGGCGTGGACGATGCGCGTCGCCCGCGCCTCGAACGTGCGGTCGGGATAGGCGTCCACGAGCACGCGCGCGACCGAGCCGACGTGGACGCGCGAGATGTCGCGCTCCTGGACCTCGACCTGGACCTTGACGGTCGCGATGTCCTGGAGGACGAGGATGCCGACGGCCTGGGTCGAGGTGCCCGCCTGCGCGGAGCTCACGGCGGCGCCGGGATAGAGGTTGCGCGCCGAGATGTACCCGGAGAACGGCGCGAGGATGCGGGCGTTGTCGAGGCCGGTCTGGGCGATCTTGAGGAACGCACGGGCCCCGTCCACGTTCGCCCGCGCGAGGACCACCTGGCTCCGCTGGGTCTCGACCTGGCTCACCGCAGCCGCCCGCTGGGCCTCGGCGGCGGCGAGCGACGCCTGGGAGGACTCCGCGTTCGTCCTCGCGTTGTCCCGGTCCATCGCCGCGATCAGCCCGCGGCCGTGGAGGTCTTCGAGCCGCGCGGCGTTCCGTGTGTCGTTGTCCGCGACGCTCTTCGCCTTGACGAGGTTCGCCTCCTGGTTGACGACGTTGGCCTTCGCGGATTCCAGAGTTGACTCG
>QHTD01000303.1 GCA_003220675.1 Candidatus Rokuibacteriota bacterium
CCAACCCAAAGCGCTGGGGTCCGGTTCGGGAACCGGACCAGTGGCCGGCGGGAAGATCCTCCGGCGGCAGGGGGAGGGAGCCTCGCCGTTCAGTAGCCCCACCGTAGCCCCACCGTCTCCCGGAGCGTGTCGGCGGCCAGCACGGTCAGGCCACTGACCATGTCGGCCTCCTGCCACGCAGCGCGGTCAGAGCGGCCATCTCACGTATCAATTCCGGGCGGTCAACTCACGTATCCCCAACACTGGGTGGATGTGCCTCTTGACATCTCTGACACGTTGGTGTACGCGAATCAAGCAGTCTGCATTGTAATAACGCCTCATTGCGAGAGGAAGGCGATGACACGCCCCTCCATCCGAAGGTCGTCCCGAGTGGAACGCCTCGGACGCGGGGAACACACCCGTGCCTGCTTCACTTTGGCTTCCACCGAGTGTCCTGAGTTAGATGTTCCTCTTCAGCCGGCCTAGCAGCGGCGCTCGCCCTGTGTGATCAGCGGACTCTGCCCGGAGGAGGGGGACCTTGAAGATTCAGAACACCCGAGCTGGAGAACCAGCAATCCCGCCCGACCCACCGAAGGCCATAAAGGAGACCGCGAGGGCTTGGGAGGTGTTTGTCGGCTCCGGGGAGTTCATAGGCACGCCCCCCCGGCCTGTGATCGCCCAGAGCTGGCAACGCTGTCGTGACCTAGGGATCAACCCGTTCATGGAGCGGGCGCCGACGGTGCTCGGCCCGGACGAGATCGAGGCGATCCTCGGTGGAGAGGATTTTGGTCGGGCCGGCAAACAGGTGCTGGATACCTTTGCTCAGGTTGTGGCGGGAACCGGGCACGTGATCGTCTTGGCGGACGCCCAAGGTCGCATCGTGTATTCCGTAGGTCATCGGGGCGCAGAGCGAATGTTGGAGCGGATCAACTTCATGCCTGGAGCGGCTTGGTCCGAGACCGCTGCGGGTTCCAATGGCGAGGGGACCCCTATCGCCCTTGGCCGGCCGGAGGTGGTCTTCGGGACGGAGCACTACTGTCGACAATGGCAGCCCTGGGTCTGTTACGGCTGTCCGGTTCGGGGGCCGGCGATCGGTAGGGTCCTTGGGGGAGTGGATATCTCGGGGCCAGCTAAGAAGGTGCAAACCCACACCTTTGCCCTGACGGTCTCCATCGCCCGCTCCATTGAGCAGCTTCTCTCGGTCTTCGAACTTCAGCGGCGAGAGACCCTCCTCACTCTCTCCCGAGGGCTAGAGAGAAAGTGGGCGCGTGAGGGCATCCTGGTTGTCACCGAAAGCGGAAGAGTCGCCGACATGAATCACGCTGCTGCCCGGGCGCTGGGCGTGCAGCCATCCGCTCTCAGGGACGCGCCCTTGGCCGAGCTCGTACCGGCGCTGTGGACTCCAGTTCAGCAGAGCGTGGAGAGCCGAAGTCCCCGAGAGGAGGGCGTGATGGTGAGGACGCCTTCCGGCGCCGAGAAAACCGTGCTCTGCCGAGTAGAACCGGTCATCCGCGAGGGCCGAACACTAGGATCAGTGGTGATTTTCTCCGATCGTCCTGCCGCGTCGACTGGGCAAAGGAGGGTCACCGTCCACGGCAATCCCGGTCCGGCGTCGACCAAATATACCTTCGGGGACATCCTCGGGGAGTCCCCGGCCTTGCGCAAGGCGTTGAATTTGGCGAGGGCTGCTGCCCGCGGCTCACAGCTCAACCCGATCCTGATTGTCGGGGAGAGCGGGACGGGTAAGGAGCTTGTGGCCCATGCGATCCACGCCGAGAGCCCAAGGGCACAGGGCCCATTCGTCGTAGTCCACTGCGGGGCTCTCCCGAGGGAACTGGTGGAGAGCGAGCTGTTTGGCTATGCTCCCGGGGCGTTCACAGGCGCGCGTCGCGAAGGCCAGGCGGGGAAGTTCACGGCCGCCCACGAAGGCACGATTTTCCTGGACGAGGTCGACACCATGCCGATGGAGCTTCAGGGGAAGTTCCTGCGCGTCCTCGAGGCCGGGGAAGTGGTGCGATTGGGAAGTGCGACCCCCGTGCCGATAGACGTGCGTATCGTTGCCGCATGCAGTGTTGATCTCCGACAGAGGGTCGAGGATGGGACATTTCGTCTCGACCTCTTCTATCGGCTCAGCGCGATCGAGATCTTCCTCCCCCCGCTGCGGGAGCGCGGGGACGACATTCAGATTCTGGCAGCCGCTTTCCTTGAGCGGGAGTGCGCCGAGGCGGGAAAGGGTCCGCTGGCGATTTCCCCCGAAGCTGCGGATCGTCTAAGGCTCTACTCCTGGCCCGGAAACATCCGGGAGCTCCGAAACCTCTGTGCGCACTGGACACTGACTGTGGAGGGCCCCGCGGTTCATCTGGAGCATGCTCCGCGACACATCCGCGAGCCCATTCCCGATGTGGATACCGACGTTGGGCCGGGAGAAGGGTTACGGCGGGTTCAGGAGAAGATTATCCGGCGGACGTTGGAGGAGACAGGGGGTGATGTGGGCGAGGCTGCCCGACGCCTGGGCGTTGCCAAGACGACGATTTATCGTCGTCTGAAAAGGGCGCGCTCACCTTGAAGAATTGCAAATCGCAATCCGCAGTTTCGTTGTGCACCAGAATCTCGTGCGTCGGCTCGTCGGGGACGAAGCTTTCGAGGGGAGGAGTCGTGATAAGAGCCAGATATGTTGGACATTTGACGAGAAACAAATTTTCGAGGGTCATGGCAGCGATTTTGCGTAGGGTCTGAAACCGTCGGGACGATTCAGTCGGGGCAGCCCCGCCGTGCGGGTGCCGCTTTCACCAGGGAAGGTGGACAGCATGTTCAAGACTAAGAGCGGCGATGAATTTTTCGTCATTGACGGGCACCTCCATCTGTGGGACGCGAGCCCGGAGAACCAAGCGAACAAGTACGGTGCCGGGTTTATCAGCTGCTTCTATGACTACCACCGAAACCTGAGCCCACCGGACTACGTCTGGGAGCAGTCGCTTTTTGAGAAGTATGGTCCCGAGAGGATGCTGAAGGATGTTTTTATCGACGGGTATGTCGACATGGGCATCTTCCAACCCACCTACCTTAAGGATTTCTACAAGAACGGGTTCAACACGACAGAGCAGAATAGCTGGCTCAAGGTACGGTATCCCGAGCGGTGGATCCTCAATGGTTCGTGGGACCCGCGGGACGGCGAGGCGGGCCTAGAGTACCTCGAGTCTCTGGTCCACCGCTTCGGGATCCGGGGTGTCAAGCTCTACACCGCTGAGTGGAAGGGAAATTCCAGGGGATGGAAGCTCACCGACCCGTGGGCCATGCGTTATCTGGAAAAGTGCCAGCAACTCGGGGTCAAGAACATTCACGTCCATAAAGGGCCGACGATCTGGCCCCTCAACCGCGATGCCTTCGACGTCGCCGACATCGACGAAGTCGCCACCGCGTTTACCGATCTCAACTTCATCGTCGAGCACTGTGGGCTTCCCCGCCTGGAGGACTTCTGCTGGATCGCCACCCAGGAGCGCAACGTCTACGGGGGCCTGGCCGTGGTCATGCCGTTCATCCACAGCCGTCCGCGCTACTTCGCCGAGGTGCTGGCCAATTTGCTGTGGTGGGTCGGCGCCGACAAGCTGCTCTTTGCCAGCGACTACGCCATCTGGCACCCCCGCTGGATCGTGGAGAAGTTCATGGCCTTCGAGCTGCCGGACGACATCCAGAAGGAGTTCGGAGTTTCCTTCACCCTGGACGTCAAGAAGAAGATCCTCGGCGAGAACGCCGCACGGATCTACGGGATCGACATCAACGTGCGGAAGAAGGAACTCGCGGGCGATGCCGTGGCCGCCATGAGGTAAGGCGGGGGCACAGGGACAGGCGAATGCGTAGTGACGAGGTCTACGGTCAACTGGCCCGGGTCTACGATCCGGAGCTGGATCAACCGCTAACGGAACTAGGATTTGTCGGCGGGGTGAGCATCGATGGTAGCGTGGTCACCGTCCGTTTTCGCCTGCCGACGTTCTGGTGTGCAGCCAACTTCGCCTTCATGATGGCCGCCGACATCCGCGAAAGAGTATCCGAGCTGCCGTGGGTGGAACGCGTCGACGTTCAGTTGCTGGACCACTTCTTCGACGAGGAGATCAGCAGCGGGGTCAACTGCGGCAAGTCCTTCGTGGAAACGTTTCCCTCGCTGGCGACGGACGATCTGGACGAACTACGCGAGACCTTTCGGGTCAAGGCCTTCGTGGCGCGACAGGAGCGTCTGCTCCGGTCGTTGCTGGCCCTGGGGTGGACGGAAAATGCGATTCTGGGGGTGCGGATCGGCGACCTGCCGCGCCTGCCCCTCGGCAGCGAGGGATTGGCCTTGGTCGACCGTTATCTCGCGATCCTGAAGGAGCGGGGACTGGCCGAAAACGTCACTGCGCCGGCCTTCGTACACCCCGACGGTAGGCCCATCGACCCGCCCGAGCTGCGGGCCCACCTCTCTCGCGCGCAGCGCACCCGTCTCTCGGTGGAGTTCAACGCGGCGTTCTGCCGCGGCCTCCTCAAGACCCGGTACGAGGAGGAAGCTGCGCGGCTCTATCGGTACGACCCGGCGGTGCAGGGCCCCGAGTTCCTCAAGCTGGTCGAGGTGCCGGATCCGAAGATCCAGGACGCCGATGACGTGATCGTTCGGATCGGGGGAGCGGGGCTCTGCCGAACCGATCTGCACATCATCGAGGGCGTCTGGCGCAGCAAGGTGGGCGTTCAGCTTCCCTACACGCCCGGACACGAGAATGCGGGCTGGGTGGAAGACACCGGGGCGGAGGTGCGCCACTTCAAGAGGGGCGACGCCGTGATCGTCCACCCCCTCATCACCGATGGGTCGTGCCCCGCCTGCCGCCGGGGCAACGACATGCACTGCGAGAACGGCTCCTTCCCCGGCATCGCCCGGGACGGCGGCTTTGCTCAGTACCTCCACGTCAAGGAGCGAAACCTGGTCCGCCTTCCCGACACCGTCACGCCCAAGCAGGTGGCGCCTCACGCCGACGCTGGCCTCACGGCCTATCACGCTGCCGACAAGGCGGTGAAGATCCTGCGGCCCGGCGACTTCGCGGTGATCATCGGATTCGGCGGCCTCGGCCACATCGCCTACCAGGTGCTCGCGGCCAAGAGCGCGGCCCAGATCATCGTGGTGGACCGCTCGAAGCTGGCGCTGAGCCTGGCCGAAGAGCTGGGGGCTAAGCACTTGATCGGGGGCGGAGACAACGCCGTGCGGGACGTGCTCCAGCTCACGCGCGGCAAGGGTGCCGAGGCCGTTCTGGACTTCGTCGGCGAAGGCGGGTCCATCGAGCAAGGCCTCGCCATGACCCGCAACGCCGGCTCCTACTACATCATCGGCTACGGCGGCACCATCCAGGTACCGGCAATCGACATGATCTTCAGCGAGAAGAACATCATCGGTAACCTCGTGGGCAGCTACGCCGATCTGACGGAACTCATGACGCTCGCGGGAGCGGGCAGAGTGCGCCTGGCCACCGCCTTCTACCCGTTGGGCGAGATCAACCAGGCGATCGCCGACTTGCACCACGGTCGGATCAAAGGACGGGCGGTGCTCATTCCGTAGCTCGGAGAGCAAGATCCTGACGCGGAGCGACACTCTGAGAGGAGGGGACGATGGCAACACGAATCGCAGTTGATGAGCGCGCCCCGGTGAAGGCACGCTATGGCCCGATCGACTGGATGGGCGGCTGGAAGACGTGCGTCTGGGGCTCCCTGGCAATCGTGGTATTGACCGCGCTGCACTGGTGGTATACATCGCGCTTCGCCTGGACGGCCGGCATCGACGCGTCGAGTCCCGAGTTCACGAAGTACTTCCGGAGTCTGGTCTGGGTACAGCTGATCGTCATCGGGGCCGGCACCGGTCTCTGGTGGGGCTGGCTCGTCCGGACCGGGCGGCAACTCCTCGCCGTGAAGGTGACGCCCGACGAGGAGGTTCGCCGGATCGCCGTGTTCTGGGGCCTCATATCGATGACCAGCATCACCCTCTACGTCATGGCGAGCTTCTGGCCCAACCAGGACGGCAGCTGGCATCAGACCGCGATCCGGGACACGGCGCTCACCCCGGCACACATCCCCATGTTCTACTGGTGGTTCCCGGGCGGTATCACGATGACGGTCGGGACGTACCTGTACGGGCGCTACCGGCTGCCAAAGGTCTACGGGCCTGACAAGGGCTTCCCCTGGTCGTTCTTCTTCCTGATCGCCGCATCGGTCACCGAGATGATGCAGGTGGCCTTCAATGAGTGGGCCCACAGCTTGTGGATCCTCGAGGAGATCTTCGCGGCGCCGTTCCACTGGCCCTTCGTCACGTATGGCTGGCTCGCCTCCGGGATCTTCGCCCTGTGGGCGGAGACGATCATCCGCCTCCTGGGCATCGAGAAGGAGGTGGAGGACGCGGCCGCTGCGTCCCCGGCCCGCTAGGGCCGCCTGATCCGACGGACCCCGCCCGGATCGGCGTCGCGGTCCCGGCGGGGCCCCCGGAACCTCACTCGAACACCAAGCGTCTGTTTCAAGGAGGGACGAGAGATGGCTCGTACGGCCCAGGAAGCGGCGCAGCTCGGTGCGTTGCTGAACAAGAAGTACCGCTACTTCGATTACAAGTGGGACCTGGTCTTCTGGGTCACGGCCCTGCCCGTCGTGGCGGCGGCCGCTGACATCACGAAGCTGCTCTTCGCCGGCGACTGGGACTTCTGGACCGACTGGAAGGACCGGCAGTGGTGGATGACCATCACGCCGTTCGCCATGATCATCATCCCGTCGGCCCTCCAGTACATCCAGTGGCTCGCGTGGAAATTCCCCACCGGATGCACGTACACGGCGGTCGGTCTGTGGCTGGTCTCGTGGCTCGGCCGATGGTTGCAGTGGGACGTCTTCGTGAATTACCCGCTCAACTTCGTCTGGCCCGCCACGATCGTCCCCGCCGCCATTTTCACCGACTGGATTCTGCTGAAGACCCGGAGTTTCATCATGACCTCCATCCTCGGTGGCCTGGCCTTCACGATCGGCTTCTGGGTTGCGAATTACATCACCCTAGCCCCGTTCCTGCAGCCCGTCGACCTGATGGGGAGTATCGTCACCCTGGCGGACGTCCAGGGCGTGTCCTACCTGCGCAGTGCGACGCCGGAGTATCTCCGGATGATCGAGCACGGCACGCTGCGGAGCTTCCTGGAAGAGACGACGCTCGTGGCGCTCGTGTTCGGGGCGACCCTGTGCACCTTCGGCTATTGGGTGGGGCAGGCCATCGCCCGCTGGCTGGCAATCTGGCCGATCATGCGGTTCATGAAGAAGGTCTGAGGAACCGGAGGTCGGCCGGCGATGAGCACACGACTGATCTCGGCCACGCTGCTCAGCGTGACACTGATGCTGGTGGACGCTGGGGCCGCAGTGGCCGATCACGGCCGGCTGCTGGAGGGCGAGGGCGACTTGTCGGGCGGCGGTGTGCTTCTGGCGCTCATCACGTCGTTCCTGGCGGGGCTCATCTGCTACTCGGTCATGGTGTGGGATCCACAGGGGACGCGCAAGTGAGCAACGGTCCCGATACCGGCGCACGGAATCAAGGAAAAGGGGGAACAACGATGCGGCACACGTGGGGACTCACCCGTGTTTTGGCCCCCATGCTCGCGCTACTGTTCATCCTCGGGACGGTAGGGGTCGCCTTCGCGCACGGCGAGCGCGCGCAGGAAGGCTTCTTGAGGATGAAGACCGTCGCGTGGCAGGACGTGCGGTTTTCTGCGACCAGCGTGAAGCAGGGCGAGCAGCTGATCATCACCGGCAAGGTCAAGGTGCTGGAGTCCTGGCCGGCGACGTTGGAGAAGCCCGTGCAGGCGTACCTCAACGTGAGCGCCAGCGGTCCTCACCTCGTCATGAAGGAGCGGTACGTGAATGGAGCGCCCGCGCCAGCCGCGATCTTCGTGGAGGTCGGCGGCGTATATGAGTTCAAGATGGTCCTGGACGGGCGGACGCCGGGTTACTGGCACGTGCATCCCACTTTCTTCGTGCTGCACACCGGGGGGCTCCTCGGGCCCGGCCAGTGGACCACCGTCACGGAGGTACCCGGCGGCTATCAGAACAAGGTGACGCTGCTAGACGGCAAGGTCATCAACCTCGACACGTACGCATCCGGATGGGTCTTCTGGTTCTCGTTCCTCGGGTTCATCCCCGGTGTCTGGTGGATGCTGTGGTGGACGCTCAAGCATCGGACCGTCACGAACCTGGCCGTGACGAGCCAGATCCCCCTCAACGACCCGGGTGAGGACATTGGCCTGATCACCAAGGCGGACCACAGGACCTCGACCCTCATCGTGGTCGTCAGCGTGATCCTCCTCGCCCTGGGCTGGCTCTACATGGATCGGGCGTGGCCGACCAGGATCCCCCAGCAGGTCTTGAGGATCACGCCGCCCCAGCTCCCCGAACCCGTCAAGTTCGCTCAGGTGAAAGGCCTCGGCGCTATCTACGATCCCAAGAAGGACACGCTCATCCTCGAGTCGCAGGTCACCAATACCGGCAACCAGCCCATGAAACTGGTCGGTTTCACTACATCGAACCTGACGTTCAGCGAAGGCAAGGGGCTCGTAGCCGAGCCGGCGACGGTGGATCCCGGGCGGACGGTGAAGCTGAAGATGACCATTCAGGACAGGGTGTGGTCGGACGAGCGGCTGATCCCGCTCGACAAACCGCAGATGGGGGTGGCCGGGTTGCTGGTCTTCGAGTCCGGCGGCAAGCAGAACGCGGTGACGACCGAAGCCCACGTGAGGCCGACCAGCTTCAGGTAGATGCCGTAGACAAGCCGGTGAGGCTCGGCACTAGAGAGGTTTCAGCGCGGCCGGGAGCCCGGGGGCAGCCACCCTCGAGCTCCTCGTGCCGAGTCATTGGCGGCGCGACCGAAAGCAGGTCGCGGCAACGCCGTTGCTTTGTGCCGGCCGTCCGGACGTTCGCCTCATCGTAAAGGAGGCGCCAATGCGCAGGGATATCGCGTTCAAGACTGAAGACGGCGTGACGCTCCGCGGCTGGTTGTATCTGCCCGACCGGACGGCGACTCAGGTGCCGACGGTCGTTATGGCACACGGATTTTCCGCAGTGAAGGAAATGTACCTCGACAGGTTCGCGGAAGTGTTCGCCGCTGGCGGCTTGGGCGTACTTGTGTTCGACAACCGCACCTTCGGGGCAAGCGATGGCGAACCACGCCAGCACATCGACCCCTGGCAACAGGTGCGCGACTACCGCGACGCCATCACGTTTGCCGAGACAGTTGCTGAAGTCGACAGAACCCGGATCGGCGTGTGGGGTTCGAGCTATAGCGGAGGCCACGTGCTCGTGATCGGCGCGATCGACCGTCGGGTGAGGTGCGTCGTCTCCCAGGTGCCGCTGATTAGCGGTCACCGCAATGCTCGTCGCCTGATCCGCGCCGATTTCATCGCGGCCGTGCAGGGTCAATTTGACGCTGATCGGCGGGCACGGTATACGCGCAAGCCGGCGGCAATGATCCCGGTCGTCGCCGAGAACCCGATGGCGCCGTGCGCCCTGGCGACACCAGATTCCTGGCAGTGGTTCACCGAGACAGGCAAGACGCGCGCCCCGGCATGGCGGAACGAGGTGACCTTGCAATCGGTCGAAATGTTCACCGAGTACGAACCGGGCGCGTACATCGAGTGGATCAGTCCGACGCCGTTGATGATGGTCGTCGCGGCCGGGGACCACTTGACCGTCAGTGACGAGGCGTTGGCAGCCTATGCTCGTGCTCTGGAACCGAAGAAGTTGGTCCTGCTACCCGGCGGCCACTTCGATGCCTATGTCAGGGATTTCGACTCGGCGAGCGCGCAGGCGCGTGACTGGTTCGTTCAGCACCTTGGCAGGAAGTAGGCGAATTGAGTCGAGATGTTCCGCCATGGCGCGACTTACGCCGACAAGATTCTCAAGGGCGCCCTGCCTTTTCGAAGGCAACGCTGACCCTCGCGGAGCGAGCCAACGTGAATGTTAAGTGCCCCAGCTGTGGGAGCGAGAAGGTCGCCCCGCAGCTGACGGTCTTCACGCCCAAGACGTCGCGAAAGAGCTGAAAACCAAGCAGGTCGCCGGAAGTCAAGGGGCTCCAAGGTCGCCGAGCTGACCGTCGCCAAGTACATGCACCGGACCTCGCATCGGCCGTTATCGGGGAGACGCGGACGGCGCGATTGCGTCGTCCGCGCGGAGCAATCGAATGGCGTGTCGAGCCCCCTCTCCCCCCTGGGGAAACACCGGCACAACTCTGTCCCCGGTCTCTCGCCTGACCCACGACTCCGGCATCGCCTGTTCCTGATCCCGACCGGTGCCCCGGACCCGTTGACAGACCGATTTTTCTTAGCTCAGCGCCGCCCCAACCGCGTTCACGTACAGCGCATAGATCGACGTGCTGCCGGTCATGAACAACCGATTGCGCTTCGTGCCGCCGAAGCAAAGATTGGAAATGACTTCCGGCGTATGGAGGAACGCCACCTGTTCGCCGTTTGGTGCATGGACGCGCACGCCGTTGGTCTCGACGCCGCCCCAGCCCCAGCCGCACCAGACGTTGCCGTCGGTATCGCAGCGGATGCCGTCCGTGAACCCCGGCCTGAAGTCGGCGAACTCCTTGCCGCCGCTCACGCCGGTCCCGTTGTTCACCACGTCGAACACCATGATATTGGCGGGGAACTGCGGCCCGTCGGTCGCGCCGGTATCCACGACGTAGAGTCGCTCGAAGTCGGGCGAGAAGCAGATACCGTTCGGGCGCTTCATCGACTCGACCATCACCGTCGCCTTGCCGCTGGGATCGAGGCGATACACGCGGGTGGGCAGTTCGAATTCAGCCTTGTGCCCTTCGTACGGTCCGAGGATGCCGTAGCCCGGATCGGTGAACCAGATCGAGCCGTCGGGATGGACGGCGGCATCGTTGGGCGCATTGAGCTTCTTGCCCTCGTACTTGTCGATCAGCACTGTCCAGGTGCCGTCGTACTCGCGGCGGCGAACCCGGCGTGTGTCGTGCTCCATCGCAATCAGCCGACCCTGGTTATCGCGCGTATGCCCGTTCGAGTATCCGGACTCGGTCTGGTACGCGCTCACGTGGCCATCATCCTCGGACCAGCGCAGCGTGCGATGGTTCGGGATGTCACTCCAGACGAGACAGCCCCAGTCACCCATCCACACCGGGCCTTCGCACCAGAGCGCGCGATCGTTGCCCATGCCGTGCCAGATGCGCTGCAGCGTTGCGTTGCCCTGCCGTCCGGTGAAGCGCTTGTCCGTGACCTCAAACGCCGGCTCCGGGTAGGTGACCGGAGTCTCGCCGGTCCAGTCGCGGTCGCGGCCGAACTTATCCGCCGCCGATGCCAGAGATGCCGTTGCCGCGGTCGCAGCTGCGACGCCGGCCGTAGCGAGGAAGTTGCGTCTGTTCATTTCCATGTTCTTTCCTCCTCCACCTGCCCGTTCTGTGCATTCGCGTGGGTGGCACCCATCTCAGGGACATCCTGCCGGCATCGTCCGAATTCTCGTCTCACTCCCCCCTTTTGCCGTCATCTCGCTCAGGTGGGATGCCACGTGAGTCGCTCGATGCGCCCGAGGATCTGTCCAGACAGGGGCCGTGTCAAGTGGCTTCCGGCCAGCTGCAGGATGAGGTACCGGGGCCACGCGCCGTGGCAGCTGGCCCCTAAGTACGCTCGACGCTGTGGTGTAGGATGGCGCCGATGGGCAAGAAGCTGACCGAGGCGCAAATCGAGCGCTACCACCGCGACGGCTTCGTCTACCCGATCGACGCGTTCGCCGCCGAGGAGGCGCGGCGGTACCGACGCGCCATGGAGGAGTTCGAGGCGGCCCAGGGCAGAGAACTCACCAAAGGGCACAATTTCAAGCCGCATCTCCTGTTCACCTGGGTCGACGAGATCGTCCACCATCCAGCCATCCTCGACGCCGTCGAGGACATCATCGGTCCGGATATCCGTCTGTTCCATCTCTCGGTCTGGCCCAAGAACGCTGGCGACGCGGCCTATGTGAGCTGGCACCAGGATGCGACCTACTTCGGCCTCGAGCCGCCCCTGCAGGTGACCGCCTGGGTCGCGCTCACCGACGCCTCGATCGAGGCCGGCTGCATGGAGGTGATTCC
>QHTD01000304.1 GCA_003220675.1 Candidatus Rokuibacteriota bacterium
GACGGAAGTGCCGCTCGCCAATCTGGACAGAGTGGTGCAGGAGACCCTGGCCTATTTCGAGGGGCCGGGCCGGGCGACCAACGCGCGAGTCGACCGATGGCAGGCCCGGGATGTGCTGATGCACTTCATCTACTTTCACGACGCTACGGCGTGGGGCATTCAGTCGGTCGCGCTCGGCGGACCGCCGTGGCCGGTGCCAGCCGATTCCGACACCGTGAACGAGGTCTGCCGCCGCCTCCACGAGCATGAGAGCTTCGACGAGCTGCTGGCCCAGGTGCGTCAAGCCCACGCCCGGCTGGTGCACGCCGCCCGCAGGGCGCCCGATCTCGACAAGCCCTGCTTTCAGCGGGCGACGGGCGAGCTCATGACGGGACGGCAGCGGCTCGAGCTGCTCGCCCGCCACTGGACCGAGCACGTGCAGCAACTGCAGGAAGCGGCCAAGCGACCATAGGGCGCGCCGAGATCATCGGGGCGCGCCCGGATCATCGGGCGCCGGGGGCGGTGAGGGACGGGCCGTCCCAGCGCTCGCGCGTCGTGAACTCGGGGACCGTCTTGCGTCTGAGCTGCGTGAGCTGCTTCAGCGGGCGGCCGAGCGGCATCACCGCGCAGACCGCGACGTGCGGCGGGACGCCCAGGAGCGCCTGAACCTTCGGCTCCTCGGCCACCGCGAGAGTCGTGATGGTCCCGCCAAAGCCCCGCGCGCGCGCCGCGAGCAGGATGTTCCAGACGAACGGGTAGACCGAGGCACCGCCGATGAGCCCCACGCGGTCGAGGTACTGGTCCAGGCAGGCGACGACCTTGAGGTCGACGCAGACGACGAGGACCACCGCCGCCTTCAGGACGGGCTCGATCAGCCGCCTCATCGGTGGCGTTCGCTCCGCAGTAGCCGCGTCGACCGAGGTTGGATCGACGGGGTTCCACGGGTTCTCGCCGGCCTCGCGCTGAGCGGTGTAGCGCTTCGCCGCTGGCGTGGCCAGGGCGGCCAGCGCCTCGCGGGTGGCGCGATCCCGGACGACGATGACGTGCCAGCCCTGCCGGTTGCCGCCGCTCGGCGCGAACCGCGCCCGATCGAGGATGTCGAACAGCACGTCGTCGGGCAGCGGCTCGTCGGTGAACTCCCGCGCCGCGAAGGTGGTCCGCATCGCCTCGTGGATGTCCATTGACCCCTAGCCGAGCGCGCCGATGCCAGCGTTGGCGATCTGCTCGTCCTCGTGGGATTGAACCCCCGACACGCCGATCGCCCCCACGCATTCGCCCTGGTACATGATCGGCACCCCGCCTTGAATCGGCAGGTTGTCCGGGAATTTGAGGAAGACGGGACGTTCCTTGACCCTGTCCTCCCAGAATTTGGTCGGGCGTCGCGTGACGGCGGCTGTGCGCGCTTTCCCGGCGGCGACCTCGGCCGTCATGGGCCCGGCGCCATCCAGGCGCTCGAGATGCAACAGATAGCCGGCATCATCCACGACCGCGATCGAGACGTTCCATTTGTTTTTTGCTGCCTCGGCCCTGCTGGCGGCGACCATCTTCTCTGTATCCGAAGCGGTGAGAGCAGGTCTGTTGCGCATGGCTCCTCCTTTTGGTTGGTCCCGGCATTATACGAGCGTCGCCATCAGACGCTGGCCCAGACACGGCTCCGCAGCACCCCCAGGACCGAACCCGCGATCATGAGCCTGACGGCGCCGATTCGTGCGACCGACAGGACGATGACGGTCGCGACCAGCATGGCGACGGCAAACAGGTCGGGAAGCGCATGCGGCGCGATCCCGAACAGGGACACCCCGAGGACTCCGATCACAGCCGGCCCCATGCCCTTCATCACCGCCCTCGTCCACGCGAGCTTCCTGACGCGCTCAAGCACGGGAAGAACCGCGAGCATGAGGATGAACGAAGGCAGGAACGCGGCAGCGGCCGCCACCGCGGCACCGGCGACACCCGCCACTTTATAGCCGACGTACGCCGCAACCATCAGAAGCGGACCCGGCGTGAACTGCCCGAGGGCGAGCCCGTCGATGAACTCCCGCGGTGTCAGCCAGTGGAACTGCTCGACGACCTGTTGCTGGATGAACGCGATCATCGTCAAGCCACCGCCGACGGTGAACGCCCCGACCTTGAAGAAGTATGCCCCGATGTCAGCCAGGCTTGCGGGATCCGCGACTCCTCGCGGAATAGCCGACACGGGAGCCGACCGCGACCACAAGACCACCGGCAGCACGGCGACGACGGCTGCCGACGCGACGACGACGATCACTCCCGGCCTTCTGGAATGAAAGAGGAGGAGCCCGGCGCCGCCACTGAGCACGAGGATAGCCGCGATCCCGAGCGGGCTCCCGATCGCGGCGGCGGCGGCCACAGCGATGAGCGCTTGCGAGACGGTGCTGACCGCGGAGCGGCCGAGGCGACACACAGCGACCACGAAGACTCCGAGGACCACCGGCCCCAGGCCATAGAGCGCGCCCCGCAGGATCGGAGTTACCCCCAGACTGGCGTAGGCGATCGTGAGCGCGAGCATGACGAAGAAGGCGGGCAGCACGAAGCAGAGTCCCCCGAGCAACCCACCCCACCAGCCCCCGCGGGTATAGCCCAGGAAAATGCCGAGTTGCGTCGCCGTCGCGCCTGGCAGCATGTTCACGAGCGAGAGGCCTTCGACGAACCGTTCCCTGGAGACCCACTGCCGCTTCTCCTGCAGCTCGGCCTGCATGATGCCCATGATGGCGGGGCCACCGTAGGACGTGGCGCCCAACCTGAGGAACGCTGAGGCGATGTCCTTCCAGCTCCTCGCGAAGACGCCGTGCTCCGTGCTGGTCATGAGCGTTCAGAGGTCGGCGACGTCGATGGCCTGGCCGAGAGCAGCGCTCCGGGCCACCGCCTCGGTGAACTCCATGTAGCGCGCACCGTCCTCGAAGGTCGTGCGCAGAACCTTCTCGCGGCCGCGGATCGCGTTGACGAACTCCTCTTCGACCCGCCAGCCGATCCGCTGCTCGGCGGGGATCGCGATCTCGCGGAGCTCTCTATCGCCGCGCCGCCCGCCCCAGAGGCGCCTGGCGTCGGCCTCGAGCCGGAGCGTGCCGTCGGTCCCGAAGATCCAGACCTCGCTGGCCGGCGCCAGCGCCGTGACCGTGCTGAAGCGGAGGTGGGCGACGGCGCCGCGCCGCAGCGTGGCCAGGATGTCGACGTGGTCGGGCACCGTCACTTCGCGCCAAACGCCGCCGGCGTCGCGACGTCGCGGCACGGCGATCTTCGTCGTCGCCATCACCCGGCGCGCGGGACCGAGCCAGCGCATCATCGCCTCGTACCAGATCCCCATGTTGAGGGTGTTGAGACCGCTGAGCGAGGCATCGTGGCGCCAGTGCATCGGCTCGTCGGGGTCGACGAAGCGCCCCTGGGTCGCTTGGAGCTCGACCGCGAGCACTTCGCCCGCGTAGCCCTCGGCCACGAGCGCCTGGAGGGTCGCATCGACCTCCAGCGTATGGGGCGCCGGGACGAGCTGGGCGACGAGGTGCCTGGCCCGGCGCGCGGCGTAGAGCATGCTCCGCCCTTCCGCCGCGTTCATCGCCATGCGCGCCTCGCAGAGGACATGCTTGCCGTGCTCGAGCGCGGCCAGCGTGATCTCGCAGTGCATGTAGGGCCAGGTGCCGATGCAGACCGCATCGACGTCGCCGGCCCGCACGAGGTCCCGCCAGTGGGCGTAGACCCTGGCGATGCCGAACTCGCGAGCGACGCGCTCGCCCGACTCCCTGGACCGGTTGGCCACGGCCACCAGCTCGACGCCGGGTAGGTTCTGGAAGCCCGGGATGTGCCGGCTCCGAGTGTTCTTGCCTGCGCCCACGAATCCCACGCGGATCGTCCGCTCGGTCACGGGGTCAGATGGTAGCATCTCGTCTGTTCTCAGAGGGAGGGACCTCATGCACACAGCTCCCACTCGACCGTTGACGGGCGAGGAGTTCCTGGACAGCCTGCGTGGCGGGCGCGAGATCTGGGTCTACGGCGAACGGGTCAAGGACGTGACGACGCACCCGGCCTTCCGCAATCCCGCACGCATGCTGGCTCGACTCTACGACGCGCTCCACGAGCCGGCCACGCGCGCCGTGCTGACGTGCGAGACCGATACCGGCTCGGGAGGCTACACGCACAAGTACTTCCGCGCCCCGAGGAGCGCCGACGAACTGGTCGCCGCCCGTGACGCGATCGCCGCCTGGGCGCGCCTGACCTATGGGTGGATGGGCCGCTCGCCCGACTACAAGGCGGCCTTCCTGGCCACGCTCGGAGCCAACGCCGACTACTATGCGCCCTACCAGGACAACGCGCGGCGCTGGTACCGCGCGGCTCAGGAGCGCGTCCTGTTCATGAATCACGCGCTCGTTCAGCCGCCGGTGGACCGCCACCGCCCGCCGGATGAGGTCGCCGACGTCTATGTGCACGTCGAGAAGGAGACCGACGCCGGACTGATCGTGAGCGGCGCCAAAGTCGTCGCCACCGGCTCGGCGCTCACCCATCACAACTTCATCGCGCATCCGACCACGGTGCCCATCAAGACGAAGGAGTTCGCGGTGGTCTTTATCGCTGCCATGGACACGCCGGGCGTCAAGCTGATCTGCCGCCCGTCCTACGCCATGGCGGCCGACGTGATGGGCAGCCCCTTCGACTATCCGCTCTCGAGCCGCATGGACGAGAACGACGCCATCCTCGTCCTCGACCACGCGCTGGTGCCGTGGGAGAACGTCTTCGTGTACGAAGACGTGGAGAAGTCGAACATGTTCTTCCCGGGCTCCGGCTTCCTGCCGCGCGCGATGCTCCACGGGTGCACGCGTCTGGCGGTCAAGCTGGATTTCATCGCCGGCCTGGTCCTGAAGGCTGTGGACGCCGTCGGCTCGCGCGAAGCGCGCAACGTGCAGGCGTCGGTCGGCGAGGCCATCGCCTGGCGCAATCTCTTCTGGGGCCTGAGTGACGCGATGGCGCGCGCGCCCGTCCGCTGGGTTGGCGACACCGTGTTGCCCAATCCGGAGTACGCGCAGGCCTACCGTGTGTTCTCCACCGTTGCGTACCCCCGCGTCAAGGAGCTCATCGAGGGCATCCTGGCGAGCGGCCTGATCTACATGAACTCGCACGCCGTCGACTTCCGGACGCCGGCGCTGCGCCCCTATCTCGAGAAGTATCTACGCGGCTCCGACGGCACCGGGGCCGTCGAGCGCGTCAAGCTGATGAAGCTCCTGTGGGACGCCACGGGGACCGAGTTCGGCGGGCGGCATGAGCTGTACGAGCGCAACTATGCGGGCGCCGCCGAGACGATCCGTGTCATCACCCTGGAGATGGCCCAGGCGAGCGGCCAGACGCAGAAGTTCAGAGGCTTCGCCGAGCAGTGCATGGCCGAGTACGACCTCGACGGCTGGACCGTGCCCGACCTGATCACCCCGAATGATGTCAACCTCTTTCTCAAGAAACCGCGATGACCGACGTGGCAGAATCCGCGTGAGGAGACGACCATGGCACACATCCCCAACAAGGCGCGGGAGCGTCTGGCGGCGGGCCAGCTCGCTCTGGGCATGGCGCTGCGTCAGGCGCGCACCGTCGAGATCGGGCGCGTGCTGGCCGCGTGCGGATTCGATTTCGCCTTCGTCGACATGGAGCACAATACGATGAGCATCGACACGGCGGCGCAAATCGCCGTGGCCTGCCACGATGCCGGCGTGACGCCGCTCGTGCGCGTCCCGGGCTACGAGCATCACCTGGCGACGCGGCTGCTCGACGCGGGCGCGATGGGGATCGTCTTCCCGCACGTGGACACCGCCGAGCACGCGAAGCAACTCGTCAGCAACTGCAAGTATCCGCCCATGGGGCACCGTTCGCTCGGCGGCCCCGTGGCGCAGCTCGGCTTCCGCCCCTACCCGCGGGCCGAGGCCACCGCCCTGGTCAATACGGAAACGCTTCTGGTGATGATGCTCGAGACCCCGAAGGCGATCGACAATGCCGAGGCCCTCGCGGCGGTGCCTGGGGTGGACGTGTTGCTGATCGGCACGAACGACCTGACGCTGGAGATCGGCATTCCCGGCCAGTACGACGACCCGAGGGTCGTGCACGCCTACGAGACGGTCATCGCCGCCTGCAAGCGACACGGCAAGTACCCGGGTATGGGCGGCATCTACGACCACCCGACCATGGAGAAGTACATCAAGATGGGCGCCCGGTTCGTTCTCTCCGGCAGCGACCTCTCCTTTATTATGACCGGCGGTCAGGCGCGCGCCGACTTCCTCCGACGCATCTCGGTGTAGGCGGCGTCCTGCATGGCTCCGGCGCTCGTCAGTTTTTCTTGAGTCGCACCTCTTCCAGCGGCGCCGACCAGGGGTAGGGGTTGATCAGCATCAGCGCGGGCTCCGCCACCCGCGGCCCCACGCCGCTCGGCCACGTGTAATCCCAGATGGGCGCGAACCTCGCCCGCTCGTGGAGGAGCTGCTGGATCTTGTGGAGCAGCGCCTCCCTCTTGCGCCGGTCGGTCTCGAGCGCCTGCTGCTTGTACAGCGCGTCGACGTCGGGATACCCGCCGTAGGCGTAGACTCCGCTGCTCGGCACCCACTCGGCCATCCGCGAAGCGGCATTGCCGTACAGAGCGAGGACGCACATACACACTCCCCGCAGCTTCTTCGTCGCCCACGCCGAGAAGAAGGCCGCGCGCTCCATCGTCCGGACCTTCGTCCTGATCCCCACGGCCCCCAGGTAAGCTCCAACCGCCTCCGTCGTCGAGTTATAGGGCGGATAGGCGTGCAGATCTCCGGCGTCGAAGCCGTTGGGGTACCCGGCCTCGGCCAACAACTGCTTCGCCCTCCCGGGATCGTAGGGATCAGGCTCGACCGGCAGCGCGAAGTCGAAGTTGCGGGGGACGATGTTCCCTGCCGGCTTGGAGGCCCCGAGCGTTTCCGCCTCGCTCAGCGACCGCCGATCCATGGCATAGCTTGCGGCCTGCCGCACCCGCCGGTCGTGCCACGGCGATTTCGGATCCCACTGGTCGAAGAAATCCAGGAAGAACGTTCCGATCCCTCCCGAAAATGCCAGCGTCAGCCTGGGATCCCGCTTCACCTCCTCAGCTTGCAGACCATC
>QHTD01000414.1 GCA_003220675.1 Candidatus Rokuibacteriota bacterium
GGTCAGAGGTAGTCGGCATAGGCGATGACGCGCACCGAGCGATCCACTGAGTCAGCATACCCGGCGCTCGGTGTATCCTCAACCCGAAAGGGAAGCGTAGCCGCCCGAGAAATTCAATATTTCTCGGGCGGGTTTCTTTAGCTCAGTCCGTGGACTATCGCCTGCTTTCGCTGAATCGGGCCCGTTTGGGCATGACACGGGGCTGGCTTTCTGCACAGAGCGCCTTGAGCAGCCCGGGGCGATGCAGTTCCTTTCGGCTCAACGTGAAGGTCTCCATAGGAGGACCGTTTCGCGGAGCAGTTACCCCCGGACATTTTCATGTAGCAGCAGCAACCAGCGGCCTCGGGCGCGGCTGTGGTTCAACGACTCAGCCGCCAACAGCCGCTTCGACGCGACAATTGGCAGCCCGGCCATCTACTACCTCCGGGACGGATTCAGCCTAGCCACAACCCCGGGGCCGGGTCCCAAGAAGACTATCGACGTGGCAGCGGGAGCCAAGTGCAGTCCGTTTAAACCGTTCGGGACCTGGAGCACCACGATCCCTTAAGAAGGAATAAGTGAAGGACGAGGGGAGGGTGTCTACAATTCGCGGCTAAGAGGGCTCAGGTCGCAGCGGGCAAGAAGCCGCGCCTTATCGAGCCGACGGCTTCGCGGCCGGACGTCGCGGCCTTGGCGGCGTCGGTCCGGATCCCTCGGGCGAGCTGAGTGACACGCGCCTTGGGTGGGTGCAGTCCGCTGCGCTCGTGTGCAGGTTACCGCGTGATGCGTGCCCACCTCCACGCGCGTGCGTGACCGTCACCGCCCAGCCGATCGTCCTTTCACTGTCTAACGCCAGCGCCAATCTGCGGGAGGTTGTACGGGCGACGAAGGCCATGTCAAGCGGAGAGGCCCTCGGCCTGAAGCCGAACTTGAGGAACCCCGACGTCAGAAATTTCAGGGAGGGCGCTGGAGACGTCACCATGGGAGGCGAACTGAGGCCCATGGCGAAGGGCGCGCCAATCAGGCCCTAATCCCGGTCAAGAGGGCCGGCGTGCAGGTGTCGACCGGGGGCCTCTTTGCGCCCTGCCCGTTTAGCTCCACGCTATTCCGCTGTTTCGCCCTTGCGGCCGTGGGCCGCGTGCTCCTTGCCTGTGCCTAGTCCCCGGAGAGCATCGAGCAAGTTGGACTGGGTTGCGGCGTCGTCAACCTTGAGGCGCACGGCTTGCCCGTAGCGCTCGACGAGGTCGGCCAGCTTGCCCTGCTGCTGGGCGAGCGCAGCACCCAGGTTGTTGTGGGCGTCCGGGAAGTCAGGCTTGAGGCGCAGGGCCTGACGAAAGTGCTCGATCGCCTCGGCCAGCTTGCCCTGCTGGGCGAGCGCAGCGCCCAGGTTGTTGTGGGCGTCGGCATAGTCAGGCTTGCTTTGTAGGGTCTGCCGGTAGTGTTCGCTCGCCTCGGCCAGCTTGCCCTGCTGAGCGAGCGCCATGCCCAAGTTGTAGTGGGCATCGACGAAGTTAGGCTCGAGGCGCAGCGCCTGACGAAAGTGCTCGATCGCCTCGGCCAGCCTGCCCTGCTGAGCGAGCGCAGTGCCCCAGTTGTTGTGGGCCGGGGCATAGTCAGGTCTGATCTCCAGGGCCTGCCGGTAATGCTCGCTCGCCTTGGCCAGCCTGCCCTGCCGAGCGAGCGCAGTGCCCCAGTCGTTGTGAGCTATTGGAGATTGGGGATCGATGGAGAGGGCATGGGTCCAGAGCGTCTCCGAGTCATGCCAGACCTGGACCTGGTTCCAGTTGAGAACTCCCAACCCCACGACGACACATAAGGCAAGGCTGGCAAGCAGCCAAGTTGCCGGCGTCCCTGTCTTCGACCTCCTCGAGCTTCGCCAGCAGGACAACAAGCCGGCGCCGGCCAAGATCGCCCATCCGAGGCCTGCCAGGTAGGTATATCGG
>QHTD01000415.1 GCA_003220675.1 Candidatus Rokuibacteriota bacterium
CAGCCCGCTCAGTTGAACTACAGAGACCATGGTGTTGTGCGAAAGCTGCGCCATGAGCGCGATGGCTGCTGCCGCCGCCGCCAGGAGCACGAACGGGATCTTCTCGACGTAGACCCGCCGCGCGGGCTCGCTCCACCAGCCGATGGCCCCCCCGAGGCGTCGGAGGGGATAGACGCCCAGGATCAAGAGCACGACCGGAAGATTCACGACCATCGACTTGGAGAGAAGCGCACAGACGAATGCGGCCACGGACAGCCAGTACCACCCTTGGCCGCGCGCCCCTCGCTCGGAGGCCCGCAGGTACACCAGGATCGTCAAC
>QHTD01000416.1 GCA_003220675.1 Candidatus Rokuibacteriota bacterium
GCCAAGCCCGCGGTAGTGAGGGTTGTCGAGGAGATTTTCATGATCGTCCCAGTTCACAAACTGATTCTGCAGCGTCGGTAGGAAGGCAGCTAAGGTGACGAGAGCAATCAGCACTGGCACCAGCCAGGAGCCCCATCGCTGGGGCAACGCGCTGGGAACCGGGTCACGGCGCTCGTGCTGGGGCAGTTGCAGGCGTTGGGCCCTAGTGGCTGCTTCCAGCTTTCGAGATTTGCTCTTGCGGCTCATGGGTCAGCGTAGGCGCGCCGGTTTTTGCTCCGTGCAACCAGTGATAACCCCTCCTTTTAGGAGCTTACAGGATTTGCGCCTCGGCCCGG
>QHTD01000305.1 GCA_003220675.1 Candidatus Rokuibacteriota bacterium
GCGCCTGTCCTTCGGGGAGGCGACTTCGACCGCTGGGACCTCGAGGTGCGGGGCGGTATGCTCGGGTCAAGCCGGTTGCGCATGGTCATCGAGGAGCACGGCGCGGGGAGGCAGTTCGCTCGTATCCGCTGGTGGCCGCGCTGCTCTAGCGCTGCTCTGGTGCTCCCTGTCGTTTTCGCGATGCTGGCCGCCATAGCCGCCCTCGACCGAGCCTGGACCCCTACCGTGCTGCTGGGGATGATCGCTGCCCTTCTCCTGCTCCGCACGCTTCTGGAGTGCGCCGCCGCCACAGATGCCGTCTGTCAGGCTCTCGAACGCTCGGGCTCCAAGGAGACGTAATGGGTCCCGGCAGATACAGCGACTTCACGCTTTGCCGTCGCCTCCTGCGCCAGGCCAAACCGTGTTGGCCCCACTTGGCCGGCATCTTCCTGCTCAGTTTGCTGTCGATCCCCCTTCAACTCCTGACGCCGCTGCCGCTGAAGATCGCCGTCGACAGCGTTATCGGATCGCACGCGGTCCCCCGCTTCATCCAGGCGGTACTGCCGGCCCCCTTCACGAAGTCCGAGACGGCCATCCTTGGCCTGGCCGTCGGGCTCGTGGTAGCGATCGCTGCACTGAGCCGGTTGCTCGGGCTCGGAAGTTGGTTCCTGCAGACGTACACCAGGGAAAAGCTGATCCTCGACTTTCGCAGTCAACTCTTTCGCCATGTCCAGCGGCTCTCACTGTCCTACCACGACACGAGAGGGACGACCGACTCAACGTACCGCATACAGTATGACGCGCCCTCGATTGCGTGGGTTTTGGTCGAAGGCATTCCTCCCCTCCTCGTCTCTGGGCTCACGCTTCTCGGCATGTTCACCGTGGTCGGGAGGATTGACTGGCAGCTGGCCATCGTCGCCCTCGCCGTGTCACCCGCGCTTTTCGCGCTTGCGCGGGCATTGAGTCGACGCCTTCGTAGTCGCTGGAATGAAGTCAAAGAGCAGGACAGCTCTGCCATGTCGGTCATTCAAGAAGCATTGGCCGCAGTCCGGGTCGTTAAGGCATTTGGTCAGGAGGACCGTGAGCAGAAACGTTTCATCGGTCACGCCAGCCGAGGGATGTGGGGCCAGGTACATCTCGCTCTCATCGAGGGAGGGTTCCACGTCCTGGTCGGTCTGACCATCGCTGCGGGGACGGCGGCTGCACTCTTCTTGGGCGTACTCCACGTCCGGTCGGGAGCCCTCACGCTTGGCGAGTTGCTTCTGGTCATGGCCTATCTCGCGCAGCTCTACGGCCCCCTGGAGATCGTCGCGAAGAAAATCGCGGATCTGCAGTCCTCGGTGGCGAGTGCGGACAGAGCTTTCTCCCTGCTTGACGAGGTATCTGACGTTGTGGAGCGCCCGAACGCGCGCAGGATCGCTCGCGCGACAGGCGCGGTCGCCTTCCGAAAAGTCTCCTTCGCCTACGACAAGGCGCAAGGAGTCTTGCACGACATTTCGTTCGAAATCGAGCCCGGGAGCCGAGTGGGCATCGTCGGCACCACGGGCGCCGGCAAGACGACGCTGGTGAGCCTCCTCACGCGTTTCTACGACCCGACCGACGGACAGATCCTTCTCGACAGCGTCGACCTGCGCGAGTACAGGCTCGCCGACCTCCGCCAACAGTTCGCCATCGTCCTCCAGGAGTCGGTGCTCTTCTCGGCCAGCATCGCGGAGAACATCGCCTACGCGCGGCCGGCCGCCAGCGAGCGCGAGATTATCGCGGCCGCCAAGGCCGCCGACGCTCACGAGTTCATCGTCAACCTGCCCCAGGGCTACGAGACCCGGGTCCGCGAGCGCGGGATGCGCCTGTCCGGCGGTGAGCGCCAGCGGATCGCGCTGGCCCGCGCCTTCCTCAAGGACGCGCCGATCCTCATTCTCGACGAGCCCACCAGCTCGGTCGACGTGGGCACCGAGAGCGGCATCGTGCAGGCGATGGCGGAGTTGATGGCCGGCCGCACCACCTTCCTCATCGCCCACCGCGCAACCACGCTACGAAAGTGTCATCTTGTGCTGATGATCGAGGAAGGGCGGCTCGTCACGGCAACCACCGACGTGTCGGCGGCCGTCGCAGACTGAGGCCACCCGGCTGGGCTGACGCCGTGGCCACTACGGTCTGCCTCGCGGCCAAGACGCTCCAAGTCCTGGAGGCCGGTGGCGCACTCTCGTGCTATCTCAACTGGGCTCTCGGACTGCGGGCGCTCGGTTGCGACGTGATCTGGCTGGAAGCGGCAGAGCCGAGCACGTCCTCCGAGCAGGTCCGGGCCACTGTTGCCGCGCTGAAGACTAGGCTGGATCGGTACGGCCTCGCCGACTCCGTGGCGCTTTGTTCGTGGACCGCCGAGCCGCTGCGCCCGGAGGCCACAACAGGGTGCGTCGACCTTGACGTGGCGTGCGCCGCCGACCTCTTGCTGAATCTGGCATACGACATCCCCGCCCAGGTGGTCGAGCGGTTTCGGCGATCGGCACTGGTGGACGTCGATCCTGGCCTCACCCAGATCTGGATCACCGCGGGACAGATGACGGTCGCGCCGCACGACGTGTACTTCACGATTGGTGAGACGGTGGGCCAGCCGGGCGCTTTGTTTCCTGACTGCGGGCTCACATGGTGTTACACGCCGCCGGCGGTCTTTCTACCAGCCTGGCCAGTCACTCCGGCCGACTCCGCGGCGCCGTACACCACCGTCACCGGCTGGTGGGGCGGATGGATGGACTTCCGGGGCGAGAACTACGCCAACAGGAAGCGCGACGGCTTTTTTCCGTTCCTGGACCTCCCCCGGCGCGCGACGGTGCCCCTCGAGCTGGCGATCTCGGGCGCGGGGCCGGACGAGGCGATACTGCGCGACCGTGGTTGGCGTGTGTCCGAAGCGCTGACTGTCGCGGGCACCCCGTGGGACTACCGGCGCTACATCCAGGCATCCCGTGGCGAATTCAGCTGCGCCAAGCCCTCGTGCGTCCGCCTGCAGAACGCCTGGCTCAGCGATCGTACCCTATGCTACTTGGCGAGTGGCAAGCCTGCCGTCGTTCAACACACGGGGCCAAGCCGGTTCCTCCCCGACGCGGCAGGCTTGTTCCGCTTTCGTGATCTCGAGGAGGCGCTGCGCCACCTCGAGACGGCGACTGCCGACTATGAGCGCCACTCAAAGCTGGCCCGAGCGCTCGCCGAGGAGTATTGCGACGCGCAGAAGATCGCGGCCGGGGTGCTGGAGCGCGCGCTGGCATAAAGGGGATTGACTGCGGCCGCGGTGGTCCTGGTGTACCCTCATCGATCGTCGTCAACCGACAGCGGGGGAGAGACACCATGGCGTACGAAGCAATGCTCGCAGAGACGGTCCTGATGCGCGGGCACCGGGGCGATCAGATCGACGCGTACCTGGCGCGTTCGTTGGGAACCGGGCCCTATCCGGGCGTGGTCGTCATCCATCACATGCCCGGCTGGGATGGGCCGACCAAGGAGATCGCCAGGAGATTCGCCCACCACCGATACGTGGCCATCTCACCAAATCTGCATTTCCGTGAAGGGAAGGCAACGCCGGAGGAGAACAGTGCCAGTGTGCGTGCGGCCGGAGGCATGCCGGACGATCGCACGATGGGCGATGTCCAGGGTGCCATCGACTACCTTCGCACCCTGCCGTACGTGAATGGCAAGGTCGGGATCGTTGGCTATTGCTCCGGCGGCCGCCAGGCGTACCTGGCCGCCTGCACGCTGCGAGGCATCGACGCCGCCATCGATTGCTACGGGGGTGGCGTCGTCGCCAAGCCCGAGGAGCTGACCGCACGCCAACCCGTCGCACCGATCGAGTTCACCAAGGACCTCCAGTGCCCGTTACTGGGATTGTTCGGCGTCGAGGACTCGCGCCCCTCGCCGGAGGACGTGGCGAAGACCGAGGAAGCGCTCACGAAGTGGGGGAAGACCTACGAATTCCACACCTACGACAACGCGGGGCACGCGTTCTTCGCCGTCGACCGCCCGCAGTATCGCGTGCATGCTGCTCTGGATGGTTGGAAGAAGGTCTTCGCCTGGTTCGAGAAGCACCTCCACTGAGCCGCCGGCGCGATGATCGAGCGACGACCGTTCGGACGGACCGGTCACCTCAGCACGGTGACCCTCTTCGGCGGAGCCGCGCTGGCCCGGGCCAGCCAGGCGGACGCGGACCGCACGCTCGACTTGCTCCTCCGGTACGGAGTCAATCACATCGACACGGCCGCGCGGTACGGGGACTCCGAGCTGCGAATCGGGCCGTGGATGGCGCGCCACCGGAAGGACTTCTTCCTCGCGACCAAGACCGGCATGCGGACCGGCCGCGAGGCCCGCGAGGACATCCACCGCTCGCTCGAGCGGTTGCGCGTCGACCACGTCGACCTGATCCAGCTCCACTCCCTGGGCCACCCCGACGATTGGGATCAGGCCATGGGGCCGGGAGGCGCGCTCGAGGCTCTCATCGACGCCCGCCAGCAGGGGCTCGCGCGCTTCATCGGCGTGACCGGTCACGGCTGGACGATCGCCGCGATGCACCGGCGCAGCCTCGCGCGCTTCGACTTCGACGCCGTGCTGCTGCCGTACAACTTTTTCATGGCCCAGCAGGAACGCTACCGGCGAGACTTCGAGGAGGTGCTGGGTTTCTGCCGAGAGCGGAACGTCGCGGTCCAGGTCATCAAGTCGATCGCTCGCGGGCCCTGGGCCACGGCCGCGCGGACCCACACGACGTGGTACCAGCCGCTCGAGGAGCGGGCCGACATCGACCGGGCCGTTCACTGGGCCCTCGGTCTGCCCGGCGTCTTCCTCAATACGGCTGGAGACCTGGCGTTGCTTCCTCGGGTGTTGGACGCCGCGAGCCGCTTCGAGCGCCGTCCTTCGGACGACGAGATGGCGGCGATGCTCGACTCGACGCGGATGACCTCGCTCTTCGGCCTCGCCACCTGAGTCAGACCTGTCCCTCCCACGACGCATCGGCGACCTCGCGCCAGCGCGCGCGGATCCGCTCGAACTCGCCCGGAGGCAGAGCGCCGGGCTGCAGCAGCGCCGCGTTCTGCTGCCATCGCCCAGGCTTCGTGGTCCCGACGATCGCAGTGTGGACACCCGGCACGCTCAACGTGAAGCGCAGCGCGGTGGCCACGCCCGTGTCCGGGGTATCTCGCAGGAATGGATAGTCCAGCGTCCGCAGGCGGGACCAGTAGGTCTGGTCGTAGGGCTCGGCCGGCTTGCGCGCGTGTCGCCACGCGGCGTTCGCCAGCGGCCGCTTCGCGATGACGCCCATCTGCCGACCGCGCGCCGGCGGCAGCGTGAGCTCGAGCGCCTCTTGGTCCGCGATGCTGACCGAGGTCTGGAGCGTGTCGAAGCGGCCGCACTCGACCGCGTAGCGCGCCGCCGCGCCGTCGCCGCTGTAGCCGATGTACCGCGCCCAGCCCCGATCGCGCGCCCGCTCGAGCGCGGCGATGGCGTCGCCCCGCCGGAGCTCGTTGAGCGAGCAGCTGTGGAGCTGGATCAGGTCGAGGTAGTCGGTCTCGAGGCGACGCAGGCTCCGCTCGATGCTGGCGAGCAGCGGCGCCGGGCGCCAGTCCGCGCGCCCCCAGCCGCGAGCATGGCCGCACTTGGTGAAGAGGTGGAACTCCCGCCGCCGGGGGCCGAGCGCCCGCCCAATGAGGACCTCGCTGTCCTCGTAGCACTCGGCCGTGTCGATCACGTTCAGACCGGCATCCAGCGCGCTCCCGAGGAGTCGCGCGACCGTGCGGCCGCTCACCCGCTGGTAGCCGATCTCGGAGCCGCCGAAGCCGAGAACGCTCGCGACCATATCCGTCTTGCCGAGCCGGCGCTGCTCCATCGCTGCTATTATCTCTGACGCCGAGAAAGGGGGGCTGCATGGAGACCGTCACGACGTACACGCTCGACCAGTTCCTCGCCGACACGCGGGCCACCATCGAGACGAAGGGGATCCCCGCTGGGCTCGCCGAGATCCGCGACCACCTGGAGAGGCTTCTCCGCAACCCCGATCTCCTGAAGAAGCACCTCGGGGATTCGGTGCCGTATACCGAACGCACGACGATCGGCCGCGATCCGGAGACGGATGTCCACGTGCTCGTCCACGGGCGAGAGAAGGCGGGGAAGTCCTCGGTGCACGACCATGGCCCGTGCTGGGTGGTCTACGGCAACTACAAGAACCCCACGCGGATGCGCCGGTGGCGCCGGCTCGACGACGGCAGCCGGCCGGGCTACGCGGAGCTCACGCTGCAGCGCGAGTTCTTGAACGAGCCCGGCCGCGCGGTGGCGTTCGCCGCGGGCGACATCCATTCCATCGAATACGGCGACGACACGTTCTTCGTCCGGGTGACGGGCGGTGACGTCGAGACCAAGGAAACCCTCCGCTTCGACGTCGAGAAGAAGACCGTCGAGATCGCCAACCGCGCCCGGGGCCAGCGATGAAGATCACCCACGTCACCACGCGTGTGCTCAGGACCCCGGCCGACAACCCGCTCGTCGTCGGCCTTCCCGCGCCGACGGACACGCGGGAGTTCGTCACGCTCGAGCTGGGCACCGACCAGGGCCTCGTCGGCCTGGGCCTGACCTTCTTCGGTGGCGCGCTGACGCCGGCGCTCAAGGCCGCGGTGGACGCGCTCGCCCGACTCGTCGTCGGCGACGACCCCACCCAGGTGGAGGCCGTCGGCGCCAAGCTGCGGCGTGCTGCGTCCAGCTCTGGCCCCGGCGGGATCTTCTCGCTGGCGCTCTCGGCGATCGACATCGCGTGCTGGGACATCCGGGGCAAGGCCGTGGGCCAGTCCGTGTGCGCGCTCCTTGGCGGACTGCGCGACCGCGTGCCGACCTACGCGAGCGGCGCCCTCATGCGCCCGCATCCGGTTGACTATCTCGCGAAGGCCGGGCCCCGCCTCCGCGACATGGGCTTTCGCCAGATGAAGATGCAGTGCGGGAGCGAGCCCACGGTGGCGGCCTCCGTCGAGCGCGTGCGCGTCGTGCGTGAGGCCGTCGGCCCCGACGTCGACCTCATGTGCGACATCAACCAGCTCTGGAGCGTGAACCACGCCATCGGGGTGGGGCGCCGGATCGAGCCCTATCATTTATATTGGCTGGAGGACCCCGTTGCCCACGACGACTACGCGGGGCTCGCCCGCGTGGCTGATGCGCTGACCACGCCGATCGCCGCCGGCGAGTACCACTACGGCATCGTGCCCTTCCGCCACCTGCTGGAAGCGCGCTCGATCGATATCGTGATGATCGATTTGCTGCGCGTGGGCGGGATCACACAGTGGATGAAAGTCGCTGGCATGGCCGAGGCGTTCAACCTGCCCGTGGTGAGTCACCTCGTCCCGGAGATGCACGTCCATCTCGTGGCGGCGATTCCCAACGGGCTCACCGTGGAGTACATGCCGTGGACGCTCCGGCTCTTCGAGGAGACACCGGCGCTCGAGGGCGGCGAACTCGTGGTGCCGAGGAAGCCGGGCCTGGGTCTCGCGTTCGATCAGGCGGCGCTCAAGCGCTACCAGGTCGGCTGAGCGCTTACCGGGCTGCCGTCGGCT
>QHTD01000306.1 GCA_003220675.1 Candidatus Rokuibacteriota bacterium
CACTGCGTGACGGGCGGCCGACGCTCGACCAGCTGCGCAGGGTCCAGAAGCGGCGTGAGCTGCCGACGCGCATCACCCAGTGGCTCCAGGTGACGATCCAGCGGCGCCTCATCACGCCCGTCCTGGCCGGCGCGCGGCCGTTGAAGCCGCCCCTCGCCGTCCGCCTCCTCGCGCGCTTCGCCCTCTTGCGGAGGATTCCCGCCCGGCTCGTCGGGATCGGTATCCGGCCCGAGCACGTGCGGGCACCCCTCGCGCCGGCCGAGACGGCCCGGCACCACGCCGGCTAGACAAAGCCTATCGGAGTATCGAGGAGCGCCACGGCTTCGCCGGGGGGCTCCGAGCGTTGGGGGGGTTGGGGGGCCATGTCGGGGCCCCCCATTTTAACGGGCGCGCTCGGCCGCGAGCCGCGCGAGAATGCGCGCCGGTGTCACCGGGGTCTCGGTGATGCGCACGCCGAAGGGTGCCAGCGCGTCTTCGATGGCGTTGGCGATCGCGGCGGGAGGCGAGATGGCGCCGCCCTCGCCGAGCCCCTTGGCGCCGAGCGGATTGCGCGGAGAGGGAAACTCGAGGTGGACCGTCTCGATCGACGGCAAGTCGTCTGCCTTCGGCACTGCATAGTCCATGAGCGATCCGGTCAAGAGCTGCGCCTGCTCGTCGTAGGCCATCTCCTCGAAGAGCGCGCCGCCGACGCCCTGGGCGACGCCCCCGTGGATCTGGCCTTCGACGATGATCGGGTTGATCACCTTGCCGCAGTCATGGGCGACGACGTAGCGCAGGAGCCTCACGCCGCCGGTCTCGACATCCACCTCCACCTGCGCGACGTGGACGGCGCTCGCGTAGGTGACGGTCGGCACGTGGTGGTAGGCGCTCGCCTCGAAGTCGGGCGACGCGATGCCGGGCCCGGCAAAGGTCGGGATCGAGGCCTGCACCACCCGCGCGAGGTCGAACGCCCGCTGCGGCGAGCCGCGGACGAACGCCCGGCCGTCCTCGAGCTCGATGTCCTCGGGCGCGGCCTCGAGCAGCGTCGCCGCGGCACGCACCAGCCTGGCCCGCACCTCGTGGCACGCATCGGCGATGGAATTGCCCGCCGTCACCGCGCTCCGGCTGGCGAAGGTTCCGATGCCGAAGGGCACGGCGGCGGTGTCGCCGCCGACCACCGTCACCCAGTCGAGCGGCACGCCGAGCGCGTCGGCGGCGATCTGGGCGAAGCTCGTCTCGTGTCCCTGGCCCGAGCTGACCGCGCCCGTTGCGACCACGACGCGGCCGTGGAGGTCGAGCTTGACGGTGGCGCCCTCGAAGGGGCCGATCGCGGTGCCCTCCACGTAGCCCGAGATCCCGATGCCGCGATAGATCCCCCGGGCGCGCAGCCCCTCTTGCTCCTTGCGGAACTCGTCATACCCGGCGGCGGCGAGCGCTCCCTCGAGGGCCGCGGGGAAGTCGCCGGTGTCGTAGACGAGCGGGTTGCCGTCGCGGTAGGGCATGCGGAGGTCGTACGGGAGCTCGTCGGCGCGGATGTAGTTGTGCCGCCGGATCTCGGCGGGATCCATCCGGAGCTCCCGCGCGAGGCAGTCCAGGGCCCGGTCCATCGCGAAGACGGCCTCAGGCCGCCCCGCGCCCCTGTAGGGCGCATTCGGGGTCTTGTTCGTGACGACCCCCCGCACGTCGACGCGCATGCTCTTGATGCGGTGCGGGCCGATCAGGTGCGCGACCGTGTTGTAGGGCAGCACGATCCCCCAGACGTTGTAGGCGCCGAGGTCGAGCCAGATTCGGTCGCGGAGCCCGACGATCGTCCCGTCGCGCTTCGCCGCGAGACCGATCGTGTGCGTCTGATGGCGCGCGTGGGCGGCGCCTGCCATGTGCTCGCGCCGGTCCTCGATCCACTTGACGGGACGGCTCAGCACGATCGACGCGATCGGGACCAGGGCGTCCTCCGCATAGCCCGACGCCTTCGTCCCGAAGCCGCCACCGAGGTCGGGCGCGATCACGCGGATCTTGTGGGGCGGGAGCCCGAGCGTGGTGGTGAGCCCCTGCTGGACGAAGTGGGGCACCTGTGTCGAGTTCCAGGTGGTGAGCGTGCCGTCGCGCCGGTCCCAGAGGGCGACGACGCCGCGACCCTCGATCGGCATCCCGACGTAGCGCTGGATGCGGAAGGTCTCGCTCACGACGACGTCGGCCCCGGCGAATGCCGCGTCCGGGTCGCCGATCGCGTGCGTGAAGCTGACCGCCACGTTCGTCCCCCACTCGGGATGGATGAGCGGGCTGCCCGCCTCTCCGGCCTCCACCATGTCCGCCACCGGCGGAAGCGGCTCCCACTCCACCTCGATCAGGCCCACCGCGTCCTCCGCGCGCGCGCGGCTCTCCGCCACGACCATGGCGACGATCTCGCCGACGTAACGCGCGCGATCGCGGCAGAGCGCCCACTGGGGCGCTTGGCGGACGTCGAACCTGATCGCCGCGGCGAGGCCGGGCGGTGGAGCGCCGAAGATCGGCAGCGGCTTCATCCAGCGCTCCAGATCCACGAAGGTGAAGACGGCGGCGACGCCCGGCAGCGCGCGCGCCGCCTCCGCGTGGATCGCCAGGATCCGCGCGTGGGAGTGGGGCGAGCGGAGGAACGCCGCGTGGAGCATCCCGGAGAGCTTCACATCGTCGACGTAGCGCGCCTCGCCCCGCAGGAAGCGCGGATCCTCCCGCCGCTTGACCGCCGCGCCGAAATATTTCGCGCCCATCAGGTCCTCAACTCCTCACCGGCACGCGACTATATACCACGTGTCGGACTGGGGATCCGGCGGTGCGCGAGCTCTTGGTCAACCGGGAGCGGGCGCGATCAGTGTGGCGAGCTTCTGGAGGACTTCGAGGACCGCAGCCTAGGGTAGGCCAGATTGACGACGCTTCCCTCCCTCATCGCTGTTTCTTCCGCAAACGGCTTCGGAATATGCAGCGCCAAACTGTTCCCCCATTTCTGGACCTGCACTCGCATGGCCGAGCCTTCCTCCCGAGTCTCTACAAAGAAGATACCCGCGAAGCCCGCGTCCGCAAATCTTCGGGCTTGCGCGACCGGGGGCCTGGGGTATTCTCCCTGCCAACCTTCACCATCTCGCAGGAGGCGTCCGATGGCTACACGGTGGATCGTCCTGGTGGCTCTCGTCCTAGCCGCGATCGCCACGACGCCGGGGCCGGCGCAGTCGCAGGCGCCGATCAAGATCGGCGTCATCGAGCCCCTCTCGGGGCCCGTCGCGGCGTCCGGCAACTACGTCCGGATGGGCGCGGAGATCGCCCGCGACTGGCTCAACGCCCGCGGCGGCGTCAACGGCCGAAAGATCGACCTGGTGATCGAGGACAACAAGTCCGACCCGAAGGAGGCGGCGAGCGCCGCCGAGAAGCTCATCGTCCGCGACCGGGTGCCCGCGATCATGGGCGCCTGGGGGAGCTCGATGACGCTCGCCGCGATGCCGAAGCTCGAGGAGTACGGCGTCCCGATGGTCGTCGAGACCTCGAGCGCCGCCTCGATCACCAAGCGCGGCAACCCGTGGATCTTCCGCATCAGCCCGCCCTCCGAGATGGAGGCGCTCGGTCTCGAGCAGTACGTGGACAAGCTCGGCGTCAAGCGCGCCGACTTCCTGGCCGTCAACACCGACTGGGGGCGCGGCGCCATCAGCGCGTTCGGCGACATGCTGAAGCGGAGGGGCGCCGTGGTCGGCGCCGCCGAGTTCATGGATCAGGCCGCGACCGACATGAACGCCCAGCTCACGAAGATCAAGGGAACGGGCGGGGACACCCTCTTCCTCACCACGGCCGTCGAGCAGATCACGCTCGTGATGAAGCAGGCGCAGGAGCAGCGCCTGGCGCGCAAGATCATCACGACCGGTGGCAGCTCGTCGCCGACGCAGCTCGTCAAGCAGGCGGGCGCGGCAGCCGAGGGCAGCTACCACATCGTCTTCTTCATGCCCTGGTTCCCGGAGGCGATGCCCGACGGCAAGCTCGCCAGGATGTTCGTGGACGAGTGGAGCAAGCGCGGCCACCCGTTCGAGGGGCTGACCGAGGGGTTTCGCGGCCACGACGGCATCGCCACGCTCGCCGAGGCGATTCGCGTCGCCGGCAAGGACGAGCCCAAGGCGATCCGCGACGCCCTCTGGAAGGTGAGCCTCGTCGGCGTCAACGGCCCGATCAAGTTCGAGAAGGACGGGCCCGCCGGCAAGGAGAGCGGCCAGTCGAAGCCGAGCATCTTCGTCGTCCAGATCAAAGACGGCAAGGTCGCGTTGCCCTGGTAGACGCGCTCCTTCAGCACCTGGTGAACGGCCTGGTGCTCGGCGGGACCTACGCCCTGCTGGGCATCGGCCTCACGCTCATCTTCGGGCTCATGAACGTCGTGAACTTCGCCCATGGCGAGTTCTACACGCTGGGCGCGTACGCGGCGTTCGCGACGCTCGGCCTCGCGGGTACCCACTTCGTCGCGGCCGTGCTGGCGGCGATCGCCTGCGGCGTAGCGCTGGGCGCCGTGTGCGAGCTCACCCTGTTGCGTCCGCTCCGCGCCGAATCCATCGACACGACGATGCTGGTGATGATCGGCGTGTGGATCACGATGCAGAACGGAGAGCTTCTGCTCTGGGGAGGCGTGGCGAAGTCGATCCCCCACCCGTTTCCGACCGCCCCGCTCGTGCTCGGGCCGGTCTCGATCGCGCCGCTCCGGGTGTTCGTTCTCGTGCTGGCCGCGGGCCTCATCGTCGCGTCCTACCTCCTCATCCACAAGACGCAGCTCGGCATGGCGATGCGCGCCACCTTCCAGGACCGGGACACGGCGGCACTCATGGGCGTCCGCATCGGCCGCATCCACACGGCGACCTTCGCATTCGGTTCGGGGCTCGCGGCCGCGGCCGGCGCGCTTCTCGGCCCGGTCTTCCTCGTCTACCCCTCCATGGGCGACCTCGCCGCGCTCAAGGCGTTCTCGGTCGTGATCCTGGGCGGCCTCGGCAACCTCCCCGGCGCCACGCTCGGCGGCCTCCTCCTCGGCGTCGCCGAGGAGCTCGGCGCCGGCTACGTCTCCTCCGGCTACCGGGACGCCGTCGGGTTCGTGATCATCATCCTCGTTCTGCTGCTCCGACCCGCCGGACTCTTCGCGAAACAAGAGCGAATCGGATGACGCGGGCGGGCCGCGTCGTGCCGGTCCTCCTCGCGCTCACACTGCCGCTCTGGCTCGCGAGCCCGTACTTCCTTCACGTCGTCATCATGGCGGGGATCTTCGGCATCCTGGCGCTGTCCCTGAACCTCCTCCTCGGTTACACCGGTCAGCTCTCGCTCGGCCACGCCGCCTTCTTCGGCATCGGCGCCTACACCTCCGCGCTGCTCACGCTCAGGCTCGAGTGGTCCTTCTGGCTGGCGCTCCCGGGCGCGGTCGCGGCGTCCGGCCTCGCCGGCTGGCTCATCGGCCGTCTCGCGCTCAAGCTCCGCGGCGCCTACTTCGTGCTCGTCACGATCAGCTTCGCCGGCGTCATCGCGCTCGTGAGCGTCAACTGGATGGACGTCACGAACGGCCCGCTCGGCCTCCCCGGCGTGCCGGCGCCCGCGCTCGGCCCCTGGTCGCTCCGCGCCAAGAGCGTCTACTACTACCTGGTGCTCGTGGCGGTCCTGCTCGCGTACCTGGTCTGCCGGCGGCTGGTCGCGTCGCGGATCGGCCGCGCCTTCGTGGCGCTCCGGGAGAACGAAGCGCTGGCCGAGTCGGTCGGCGTGGACGTCACGCACTACCTCGTGCTCGCAGCCGTCGTGAGCGCGGCGATGGCCGGCATGGCGGGGAGCCTCTACGCCCACTACACGCGCTTCGTGAGCCCGGAAGTCTTCCTCTTCAGCTACACCGTGACGATGGTGATCATGGTCGTGGCCGGCGGCAAGGGCACGCTCGCGGGGCCGCTCGTGGGCGCGCTCATCTTCACGGCGCTGCCCGAGGCGCTGCGCGCGGTGACGTCGTGGCAGTGGCAGATGCTCGCCTACGGCGTGCTCCTGGTCCTGCTGGTGTTCTTCCTCCCGCGCGGCATCGTTCCGGCGCTCGCCGCGTGGCGCGCGCGGAACGCGCCCTGACCCTCTCGGTCCGCGACCTCGCCGTCCGCTTCGGCGGCGTCGCGGCGCTCGCCGGCGTGTCCTTCGACGTCCACCCCGGCACGATCACGAGCGTCATCGGGCCGAACGGCGCCGGCAAGACGACGGCCTTCAACGCGATCACGGGCTACCTGCGCCCCACGCGCGGGCGGATCGAGTACGTCGGTGTCCCGCTGACGGGGCTCAGGCCCTCGGCCATCGCGGCGCGCGGGATCGTCCGGACGTTCCAGCGCACGAGCGTGTTCCCCTCGCTTAGCGTCACCGACAACGTCATGATCGGCCTCCACCTCCGCGGGTCGGCGGGCGTTCTCGACGTGCTTCTCGGGTGGCGCCGGCGCGCCGCCGAGGAGTCGCGGCTCGCTCACGACGCCGACGGCATCCTCGAGTTCGTGGGCCTCGGCCATCGCCGTGGCGAGGTCGCGAGCGAGCTGCCGTACGGCGAGCAGCGGCTGGTCGAGCTGGCGGTGGCGCTCGCGGCCCGGCCGCGCCTGCTGCTGCTCGACGAGCCCGGCGCGGGCATGACCACCGCTGAGAAGGCGGCGGTCAGCAGCCTGATCCGCCGGATCCGTGACCAGTCCACCACCGTGCTCCTCGTCGAGCACGACATGCGGATGGTCATGTCCATCTCGGACACGGTGATCGTGATGAACCACGGACGCGTGATCGCCGAAGGCGCCCCCGCCGCCATCCAGGCCCACCCCGACGTCATCCGCGCCTACCTGGGGTCCGCCGGTGACCACGACTGACGGCACTCCATTGCTCAGCCTCGAAGACCTCCACGCCGCCTACGGTCCCGTCGCGGCGCTCCGGGGCCTCGATCTCGTCGTGCACCCGGGTGAGCTCGTCTGCCTGCTCGGCGCCAACGGCGCCGGCAAGACCTCCACGCTGCGCGCGGTCTCCGGCCTCCTCTCCCCCACGCGCGGGCGCATCGTGTTCGACGGGCGTCCCATCCACGGCGCCGATCCGCGGGACATCCTCGCGGCGGGCATCGCCCACTGTCCCGAGGGACGTCGCGTCTTTCCCCATCTCTCGGTCCTGGAGAATCTCGAGATAGGAGCGTATGTGCGGCGCGACCGCCGCGCTGTGGACGAGGACCTCGAGCGCGTCTCTGCCCACTTCCCGATCCTCGCTGATCGGCGGCGGCAGATGGCGGGCACGCTCTCGGGCGGCGAGCAGCAGATGCTCGCGATCGCCCGCGCGCTGATGGCGCGGCCGCGGCTGATCCTGTTCGACGAGCCCTCGCTCGGCCTCGCACCGACCCTGGTGGAGGCGACCTTCGAGATCATCGCCGACATCCGGCGGCGCGGGACCACGGTGCTCATGGTCGAGCAGAACGCGTACCTTGCCCTCCGGATGGCCGACCGCGGCTACGTGATGGAGACGGGTCGCGTCGTCCTCCGCGGGCCGGCGGCGGAGCTGCTCGGCAACGACCTCGTTCGCAGGGCGTACCTCGGAGGCTGAGAGGGTCCCTCTGGTGCTGATAGGGTCCCCCTGGTGCTGATACGTGACTTGGCCGCAACTGTTTGACACCGTGAGTTGGCCGCTCGATGAACGGCACGGGCTCAGGTCGCCCGGAGCTGGCGCGGACTATGCGAACACGCGCTACAGCGCCCTGGACCAGATCAACACCAAGAACGTGCGCAGGCTGCGCGTGGCTTGGATCCGCTCGCTCGGCACGATCGAGTCCCAGGAAGCCACGCCGATCGTCGTCGGCGACACCATGTATGTCAGCACCTCGACAGGTCCGAGATACGTCTTCGCGCTGAGCGCCCGGGATGGCACGGTGAAGTGGAAGTACGAGCCCGAGCTGCCGAAAGACGTCGTCGCCACCGTGTGCTGTGGGCTGGACAGCCGCGGCGTCGCCTACGCAAATGGGCGGGTGTTCGTCACGCGGCTCGACGCCAAGCTGGTGGCGCTCGACGCCAACACGGGCAAGGAGCTGTGGACCGTCACGGTGGTGGACTACAAGGCTGGCCATGCGATCACGTCGCCGCCGCTCGTGTACAAGAACCTGGTGGTGACCGGCTTCGCCGGCGGCGAGTACGGCGTGCGCGGCGCCGTCCAGGCGTACAGGCAGGACTCAGGCGAGCTGGCGTGGAAGACGTATACCATCCCCGGGCCGGGCGAGCCGGGGAACGAGTCGTGGATGGGCGACTCCTGGAAGACGGGGGCCGGCTCCACCTGGTATGTGGGCTCGTACGATCCCAAGCTCAATCTGGTCTACTGGGGCACGAGTAACGCCGGACCATGGGGCGCCCACACGCGCAGCACGGATACGAGCGAGTACGGCCAGTACACGAACCTCCACACGGCTTCACAGCTCGCGTTCGACGCCGACAGTGGCCGAATCGCCTGGGCCTACCAGATGACCCCGGCCGACGTGTGGGACTACGACGGCGTCAACGAGGCGGTGCTCGCGGATCTCAGGGTGGGCGGCCAGACGGTACCAGCGCTGATGAAGGCCGATCGGAACGGCTTCTTCTACGTGCTCAATCGCGAGACCGGCAAGCTGGTCTCGGCCGAGCCTTTCGTGGAGGTCAACTGGGCCAAGAGCATCGACAAGAGCACCGGCCGTCCGATCGAGGACCCGGAGAAGCGGCCACGGCTCAACAAATGGGCGCGGAACGTGTGCCCGAACCTCTTCGGGGGCAAGAACTGGGAGCCGATGTCCTACAGCCGCCAGACCGGGCTGGCGTACATCCCGTCCTTCAACCTGTGCATGGACATCGCGGGCAAGGCGGAGGACTACTCACCGGGCAAGTTCTACCTGGCCTCCGAGTTCGACCTCGACAAGGCTGGCACGGGCGCGCACCTCTCGGAGCTGAAGGCCTGGGACCCGGTGAAGCAGACGGCCGCCTGGGGCATCAAGGAGGACCTGCCCTTCCTCGGCGGCGTGATGTCCACCGCGGGCGGCCTGGTCTTTTACGGCAACACCCACGGTGCCCTCAAGGGGGTCGACGCAAAGACCGGGGACGTCTTGTGGAAGTTCAACGTCGGCACCGGGATCCTGCAAAGCCCGATCACCTACGCCGTCGACGGCAAGCAGTACCTGGCCGTCGTGGCGGGCCGCGTGAAGGGGCCGCCGTCGTTCCTGGGCAAGATCGGTCAGAAGGTCATCGACGCGAGCCCTGAGGGCGGCGTTCTCGTAGTGTTCGAGCTCGGCAACTGACGGGGCTCCGCGTTTCTCTGGGCGTCGCGGCGCTCGCAGCCGCCGCCTTCTGTCTCTCCTGGGCCGCGACCCTCGCGGCCCAGGAGGGTTCCGCCGACGCGATCACGGATGGCCGGAGCCTGTTCAACCAGTACTGCGCCCATTGCCACGGGCCGAACGCGATTCAGGGAGAGCGGCCGCTCGACCTGCGTCGACTGACGCTCCGTTACGGGCGGCAGGCGCCCGAGGTATTCGGCGAAACGGTGAGCAAGGGGCGCCTCGACAAGGGGATGCCCGTCTGGAAGGGCGTCCTGAGCGACGAGATGCTCCGGCGCATCTTCATCTACTTGCAGACCGTCCAGACGCAGCCGTGAACCCCGCTCACCCGCTCTCGCCTCGAAGGTGCGATCCGGACCTGGGGGTCGACCTACGACGATGCTCTACTAGCCTTTAGGAACCCAACTGGTCAGCAGCGGAGGTGCGAGATCTGGTATCTACTGCTTTCATAACAATCTGGGAGAGTAAACCCAGCGGAAACACGACGTAATACGCGGCCCCCGTAGCAAGCAATCCCCAAAAGGGAATGACCAGGAAATCGTGAGCTTGAGCGAACGCCCAGCCAACACCGTGCTGCAGAAGAGTGACAGCCAGCAGAAACAAACTTGAGCCTATCGTGAACAGCAGCGCACCGTAAACCGGAAGCATTACGGCGAGTACTACATGCATGATGCCTCTGGCCCGAGAAATCAGCTTCCTCGCCGAGAGAGCCACCAGCAAGCTGGAGACACACATGATGAGTAAATGGGCGATCGGGAAGTGAAGCAGCCACCCGCGGGTCACTTCTGGAAGCAGAAGACCGACGTACCAGATCACGCCAAGCAAGAAGGCAACTATTGGGTAGGACCACCTCGTGAACACAGCGTCCGTTTCCCCGGACTTACTTTGGTGGTCGCGTTCCAGCGCCCCCGCTGCTGTATGGAGCAACGGGTGACGCATTGGGAAGTGTTGACAGGGACTGTGGGATCGGAAGCCCAGGTTGGCCCTCACGGCCGCGCCTCGTTGCCATCGATCACTAGCGCCTCGACGTCGGGGTCGTTGTACACGCCGAGCGCCCGGTACGCGTGGTCGATGTTCTCCATGACCGCCGAGACATGCCGCCGTAGGCAACCATCACGGTCTTGTCCGACAAGCGCGGCCCGTTGGCCAGTAGTACGAACAGCCGCTCCGCGCATCGCTCGGCCTCCGTCACGTGGCGGCTCCCGAGAAACCAGCGGAGCCCAGACAGCACGGCGGCCCGCAACACGCGGCCTCCGTCGCCGCCCTGTCGCAACGTCTCGCCATCGGTGCCGATCGAGCCTGTCATCGACGTTCTTCTGCCTTGAGGGTTACGTTTCGCGGGCAGGGCGATTCGGCCGAAAAAGCCCTGCCGCATCGCGCCGGGCCCTTTGCTGCAATCGCTTTATGGCTTCGCCCTGATCTGGCTGATCGGCCGCCCTGAGGAGCTCATCCAGGTCCCACCGCTGACGCAGCAGCTCCGCCTGGACGATAGGGTCGGATAGGACCCGCTCGTCCGCCCCCGGCTCGTTCGGGTCAATGCCCTCACGGTTGATCACGTAATGATCGAGGGCGTCGTAGACCCGTCGTGCCGCCCAAGCGGCATCTTGGCTCTTTCCGCTCACTCGGCATCGAAGCGTATATGCAAGAGCTGCAGCAGCATCCTCCGCATAAGGCTGCCCGTCCGCGAATGCCCCCTCATCCTCTTCAGGAATCAATCTCATGCAGTTGTCGAGCTTCACCTGCAGAGCCTCCGGGGTCATCGTCTTTCCTAGCAGATCGTCCCAGATGCACTGAAGGATAGATGCAAGTTCGTTCGAGTTACCACGTCCTGTTCGGCCAGCGAAGCCGAAATAGCTGGGCAATAGGCGCTCGGCACAGGCAGCGGCAAAGGCAACTCGAAGTTGCCGGGGCAACCGCTCCAAGTCTCGGGCTAATCGCTCTTCGTTGTAGCGAAGGAGTTCCATCTTTAGCGCCTACTTGAAGATCACAGTTGTCGGACTCGTCAGAGTCCCGCCGCTCTGCCTGATGGCCGTGGCACAGGCCGGGCAGATGCTCCGTGTGACCGCCATCGACTGCGGCGTAAGGCCTAACTTGGCCGCAAACTCAAGAGCTGTTATCTCAGCGTGTGCCCCAGGGAGCGCTGCCGCAAGTTCTCTCGGTCCAAGTAAGGCACGTTGGGCAGCAGTCAGATCTCGACCACCGCCAGCGATGATGTCGATTCCTTCTGTCGTTCGAAGGACCGCGGTCGTTCGCTGTGCTTGGGCAATCGGGTCCAGCGCTCCGTGAATCTGGGCAGCCCGCTCCGGTAAGGTTCCCGCTCCCAAAGCGCCCCCTGCTGCAGCCCCACTGCGGGCAAGAGTCGCGGCGGTGCCGGCACCGAGTGTTCCGACGATCGAAACTGCCATGTCAAGATTCTCAGCGGTCGAGGAACTTGCGCCAGCGGCTTGCAGGCCCTGACTTGTGAAGGTACTTTGTGGTTCCCCGGTAAGCAGCTCGCTCAAGCCCGCGCTGGCAACGTCCGCGCCATGCAGAAAGACTAAGCCGCCCGCCACCGCCCCAACGCCTGTCCACCCGGTGGAGAGCCCCAATCCCGCGCCGGCGGCCGCTTCGGCTGCTCCGCCAAGGAGCCTTGCCGCTCCGGCTGCGCGAGTGCCGAGGTTCAAGCCCGAGTACCACGGACCGGCATCTGTCGCTGTGGTGTTAAAGTAGCTCTGGCTTGCGTCGGCAAGCAGGGTAAGCTCGGGTCCGCGCGGCAGCAGTCCCAAGGGATCGGCGAAGTTCACCGGGCTATTGTTCACGTAGGCATAGCCGTTGATCCCAGCTGCAAGCCCCATCGGGTCCCGCTGCGTGAACCGCCCAATCGTCGGGTCGTAATAGCGCGCCCGGTAATAGATCAGGCCGGTCTCGTCGGGCTCGCGGCCCGTGTAGCCGTAAAGCGGGATGGTAAGGAGACGGACGACGGTGCTACCCCAGGCGTCGTAGCGGGCCAGGGCGGCCGCGGACCCGTCGGGGTTGGTCAGAGCCACCACACTGCCCAGCCCGTCCTGGTGGTAGTACTGGGCGGTCGTGCTGGTCGCCCGGATCAGGGGGTCGTCCAGCTGGGGCCCGTGGGTGAAGACCGCCTGGGGCGTCTTCCACGTGCTCCCGTACTGGCTCACGATGTCGGGCCCATTGTAGAGCCAGTTCGTGACGGTGCTGCCCACCGTCTTTCCGATCCGCCGCCCCTGGTCGTCGTAGCCGTATGTCTGGGTGACGAGCCCCGATCCTCGCACTTCTTCACCATATTGCCCGCGCCATCGTAGACTAGGCCGCTGAGCAAGGGCCCCGTCGGCGTGCCTTGCCGCACCTCGAGGAGCTGGTTGGCGGCGTCATACACATAAGCCAGCGTGCCCCCCGCGCTGTCCGTCTTGCTCGTCCGATTGCCGAGCACATCGTACGTATACGCCTCGAGCAAGTTGCCTGTGGTGTTGTCCCGAACCTCGACGAGGCGGTTCAAGGCGTCGTAGACGTAGCGGCTGGCAGGGGTGAGGAACACGCCGACCTGCTCGGTGGAGGTGGCCCGATTGCCGCTGCCGTCGTAGGTGTAGTCGTGCTGGCTCACGAGCGCCGTGTCGCCGGAGAGGTTCAGGATCTGGGCCAGGGTGTTGTCGGGGTTCCAGGTGTACTGGGTGGCGACCCCGTTGGGAAACCACTTCTGGATGAGCCGCCCGCCGGCATCGTAGAGGAAGCTGACCAGGTCCCCGTTGGGCGCCCAGAGCCCGGTGAGCCGCCCCACTGGGTCGTAGGCATAGTCGGTGCGGTGGCCCTGGCTGTCCTCGAAGTTGTTGAGCTGCCCGCCCGGGCTCCAGCGGTAGGTGAGTCCGATCCCGCCCCGGCTGTCCCGGACCGTGGCCGGCCGGTGGCCTGCATCGTAGGTCATGGTGTAGGTCACCGCCGGGCTCTGGGCCCGGGTCACCTGGCCCAGGGCGTTGCGGGTGTAGCCGGCGTGGGTCACGGTGCCCGTGTCGTCGGTCTTGCTCAGAAGCTGATGCCCGAACCCCCAGGTGGCCTTGATCACCTGCCCACGCGGATCGCTGACGGTGATCGGGTTCCCCTGCACATCGTAGCTGAAGGCCCATCTCCGCCCCAGCGGGTCGGTCTCCGTGAGCTTCCGCCCGAAGTCGTCGTACTGATAGCTCATCTGGATCGTCACCACATCGCTCGTGCCCGTGCTGTCGGTCCGGCCCGCGTCAACGCGGAGCGGATTCCCCAGGAGGTCATAGGTGTAAAGCATCACCGGGCGGATCGTCCCGAGCGCGGGGTCCGGGTATGCGGGCCCGACCACACGCACCGGGCGGTCGAGCTCGTCGTAGCTCGTGAGCGTCGTGCGGCCGAGGTTATCGGTCACGCTGATCACATTCCCGTGGGCGTCGTAGTCGAACGCAGTGACGCGGCCGAGCGGGTCCGTGCGGCTCTTGAGGCGGCCGTCGCGCTCAGGACCGTAGTAGCTGGAGGTCACGGTGCTGCCGTTGGGGTCGGTGATGGTGCGGGGCTGGCCGTCGAGGTCGAGCGTCCGCCGGACGCTGTGGCCCTCCTGATCGATGGCGCTGATGACCCGGTTTGCCGGGTCGTACTCGAACCGGAGTGTGTAGCCGTCGGGGTTGGTCAGGGCGATGAGGTTGCCGGCGGCGTCGTACTGGGAGTTCGTGATGAAGCCGCCGGCGTCCGCCTGGGTGATCTTCCGGTCGGAGAGATCGTAGGTCGCCGTCCGGTCGTCCGCGAGCGTCGTCCCCACCGTCAGGCTCTCGCGCACGAGATTCCCGTTGGGGTCGTAGGTGTAGTCGCGGAGCTGGCCCAACTGGTCGGTGCCGCGGATCACCCGGTCCACGGCATCGTAGAACGCCTGGGTCGGGTACCAGTCTGGGCGGAGGCCCTGGGTGACCCGGCCGAGGGCGTCGTAGGTCAGGGTGGCGGTGGCGTCCACGGTCCCGGCGCCGCCGCGGCGGGTGACTCCGATGGCATTGAGCCCCTGGGCGTCGTAGGTGGATTCGAGCGTCGGCCCGGCCTGCGTCGCCGCATCCCGCACCTGCTTGGTCGTCAGGACGTTGCCGAAGGCGTCATAGGTGTTGATCGTCCAGGCGACGACATCACCGGGCGCGGGCGTGTAGGTCGTAGGGTCCACCGTCGCTCCGAGCCCGCTTCGGAGGCGAATGGTCTGGAGCAGGTTCCCTCGGCTGTCGTACTTGAGGATCGCGTAGTTCCCCCGCGCGTCCTTGATCTTCCCCGGCTGGTTGAAGCTGTTCAGGAAGCTGGACTCGATCGTGTTCCCGGAGGGGAGCGTGATCCGCGTCACGTTGCCGTTGGCATCGTACGCGTAGCTCGTGGTCCGCCCCATGGGGTCGCGCTTGGTCAGGCGGTTCATGGGGTTGGCGGGGTCGTACGTGTAGGCGCGCTCGCCGCCGTTCTCCTCGATGATCTTCACCGGGTTCCCCTGAGGGTCGAAGAAGAACCGGCGCGTGTGGCCGCGCTCGTTGACCGTGACGGTCTCGCGGCGGAAATCGTTGTAGGTGTACGTGGAGGCCTCGCCGAGGGTGTTGACGTGCCGGAAGACCCTGCCGTTCACGTAGTACTCGAAGGTCATCCCGTTGCCGCGGGGGAGCGTGTAGCTCCGCATGGCGTGGTTGAGCTGAGGGTCACTGTAGTAGGTGTAGCTGACCGGGTTCTGGCTCCCGGCCACGGCGAGCGGGTTGTTGTAGGCGATGAGGTTCCCGCTGGCGTCATAGCTGTACTGGTGCGTCCGGCCCGTCCAGTCCGAGATCGCGCTGACCCGGGTGTTCACGTCGTACGTGAAGGTGAGGCTCCGGCCGAGCCCGTCGGTGACCGAGGCCAGCCGGCCGGTCGCCGCGCCATAGGTCAGCGTGAGTGTGTTGGCGTTGCGATCCGTGATCCGGAGCAGCCTCGCCCGCTGCCCCACGGTGCCGGCCACGCTCTCGAAGGTATACGTGAGGCCGTTCTTCTCGCGGATCGTGTAGGTGCCGTCCA
>QHTD01000307.1 GCA_003220675.1 Candidatus Rokuibacteriota bacterium
TGGCCGAGACGGCGGCGGTGAGTGGACCGAGCTCAGCGCTGGCGAACCGATACTGCGGTGAGCTGCCGCCGATCTCGACGAAATAGCCCGATACCCCGGCGCCAGCGATGATGACCACGAGCACCAGCAAAAACACACGGTTCAAGAGGAGATCCTCCCGCCGGCCCCGCTAGGGGCTCAATTCTTGAGTGTGAAGTTCCTGTGAAGTTTTGGATCTGGGACCGGGAGGCCGCAATCCGGGGAATCATGGATTCGACCTCGGAAAAACCCCCGAGTGCGTCCCAGAGCCGGGAAACATGTCAGAGATTCCCGGGGGGTACATGCATTCCCCGGGGTGCATACAATGATTTACCCGATTGTTCGCTCCGTGCGGCAGCCGATCATGCACAATCAACTTTTACGCGTTGAGGAGCTCGCCATGGCCGAGACGCCCGTCCTCGTCACGCACACGCGCCTGCACGAGTTCATCGTCGACGTCCTGATGGCGATGAAGATGGAGCGCGCCCCCGCCGAGATCACCGCGGGTCACATGGTCCGGACCGACCTGCGCGGCGTGGACTCGCACGGGATCGGCATGCTGCCGCGCTACGTCGAATACTGGCGCGCCGGCTACCTGCAGCTCGACAGCGAGCCGAAGGTTGTCCGCGACGACGGCGCCATGGCGCTCTTCGACGCCGGCAAGAGCCTCGGCCACTACGCTTCGACGCTCGCGATGCGCAAGGCGATCGAGAAGGCGAAGGCATACTCTATCGGCATCGCCACGGTGCGGAACTCGAGCCACTTCGGCGCCGCCGCGAACTACTCGATGCTGGCGCTCGAGCACGACATGATCGGCCTCGCGACGACCAACACGCCCAGGCCCGCCGCGGTGCCGACCTTCGGGCGGCAGGCGATGTTCGGCACCAACCCGCTTTCCTTCGCCGCCCCCGCCGGCCGCCACGCGCCGTTCGTCCTCGACATGGCGACGACGACCGTCGCGGTCGGCAAGCTCGTCGTCGCCTCGCGGTGGGGGAAGCCGATCCCCGAAGGCTGGGCGCTCGACGACCGCGGCCGACCGACCACCGACCCCCTGGTCGCCCTGAAGCACCGGCTCCTGTCGCCCCTCGGCGGCTCGCGCGAGCTCGGCGGCCACAAGGGCTACGGCCTCGGCGTTATGGTGGACATCCTCTCCGGCGTCCTCAACGGCGCCGTCTACGGCGACCTCTTCGAGCGGAGCGACATGAAGGCACGGCAGGTCCACAACGCCGGTCACTGCTTCGCGGCTGTCGATCCGTCGCGCTTCCGGCCCCTCGAGGAGTTCAAGCGCGACATGGACGACATGCTCGAGGCGCTCCGGTCGTCGCCGCGCGCCGAGGGCCAGGAGCGGATCTACGTCGCGGGCGAGCCCGAGCTCGAGAGTGAGCAGCGGCGGCGGAAGGACGGCATTCCGCTGGCGCCTGTCCTCGTCGCCGAGTGCAACAGAATCGCGCGCGACCTCGGTGTCAAGGCACTGGCCTGAGCCGAGCGGCCCGCGCTCCTAACCCCCCGGGACCTCCTCGCCACGTGCGGCGACCCACTCGCGGAGCGCGTCGCGGGTGGACGGGAACGCGAGCGCGTCCCACGGGATCCGCGTCGGCCGCACCCACTCGAGCGCGTCGTTCTCCTCGCAGGTCGTGAGGGTGCCGCCGACGACGCGCGCTCGGTAGACGATGATCACGGGTGCGCCAGGATACGTGTACACGTTGTGCAGGCCCGTGAGGTCCACCGTGAGACCCGTCTCCTCGAACGTCTCCCGCACCGCGGCGTCGGTCACGGTCTCGCCGAAGTCGACGAAGCCGCCCGGGAACGTCCAGAGCCCGCGCCCGGGGTTGATCGACCGGCGCGTGAGGAGGACGGCGCCGTCCTGCTCGGGGAGCGTGGCGCCGACGACCTTGGGGCTCAGATAGAAGACGAAGCGGCAGCGCGGGCACACGTGCTGCTCGCGCTGGTCGGGCGGCACAGGCTTGCGGGCCGTCGGCGCGCCGCACAGCGGGCAGAAGCGGACCGTGTGCGGCGCCAGGAACCCGGGTGCGTGATCGTCGCCCACGTGTTCGAGTCTAAACCAGCTATTCGCGACGGCACAATGCAGGACGCTTCCACGCGCTCGCGCGTCGGCGCCGGCCTTGACACTCGCCACGGCCGGGTGCTACAACCCGGCCGTCGCTTCGAAGACGCTTTCACCAGCCAGGAGGTCTCGTATGCACCGCCGGACCGTCGTCACCGTCGTGACCGCGCTCGCCGTCGTCCTCGGCGCCGCCCTCGCCGGCGTCCACGGCCAGTCGCTCTCGGGCGAGTACAAGATCGGCGTGCTCGAACCGCTCACGGGCCCGCTCGCGGGCGAGGGCAAGCGACACCTCGAGGGGTACGAGATCGTCCGCGACATGATCAACGAGCGCGGCGGCGTCATGGGCAAGAAGCTCGTGTTCGTGGCGGCCGACGCCCCCGACCCCACCGCCGCCGCGAGCGAGGCGAATCGGCTGATCACGCGCGAGGGGGTCAAGATCATCACGGGCACGTTCTCGTCGCGGCTCTGCGGGGCCGCGAGCGAAGCGGCGGCGCGCCACAACGTCATCTACTGGGAGAGCTCCTGCGTCGATCCGCGGTTCAACAAGCGCGGCCTCAAGACCGTCTTCCGCACCGAGATCGACGCCACCGGGTTCGGCTGGTACAACATCGAGTTCATCGTCAAGTACCTGGCGCCGCGCTTCAACACGAAGCCGAACCAGCTCAAGATCGCCTTCCTCTCGGAGGACTCCTCGTACGGCCAGGGCGTGACGGAGTCCGCGCGAGCGCGGGCGAAGCAGGAGTTCGGGATGCAGGAGGTGGCGGCGGAGTACTACTCCTTCACCTCGATCAACGACTTCACGCCGATCATCACCAAATTCAAGCAGCTCAACCCCGACGTGGTCCATCACATCGGCTATACCAACGACGCGCCGCTCTTCTGGCGTCAGGCGCGCGAGCAGAACTTCCTCTTCAAAGCGCTCGTCCATGCGGGGGCCACGGGGTACGGCTCGCCCGACTTCGGCAAGGCGCTCGGCAACGACGCCAACGGCGTCTTCGCGCTTCTCGAGCCCGGCCCCGGCTTTCGCCTGGACGCGCTCCGGCCCGAGGGCCAGAAGATCGAGCGCGAGTTTCGTGAGGCCGTCCAGAAGCGGACCGGCTCCTACCCGTTCGGTGGCCACCAGCTCGCCGGCGGGGGGCTCTGGCTCCTGAAGGTCGTGCTCGACCGCGCGAAGAGCGACGACCTCGACAAGTTCCGCGACGCCGTGATGTCGCTCGACCTCCCCGTCGGTTCCGTGATCAACGGCTGGGGCGTGAAGTTCGCCGAGAACGGCCAGAACGCCAACGAGCGCGTCCAGCACTACATGCTCCAGTGGCAGAGCGGCCAGCTCGTCACGGTCTGGCCGGAGGAGTTCACGACGAACCGGGCGAAGTGGATCCCGCTCGGCGCCTGGGACGCGCGCAAATAGACGTCCTCGCGCAGCTCGGCGTCTCGACGGTCCTCCTCGGGGGGATCTATGCCCTGATCGCCGTCGGCCTCACGCTGATCTTCGGGATCATGCGTGTCGTCAACTTCGCCCACGGCGAGTTCCTCATGCTCGGCATGTACGTCGCCTTCTGGGCCTACAGTCTCTGGACCCTCGACCCCTACTTCGTCCTCTTCGTCTCGATTCCGCTCTTCTTCGGGATCGGCTACCTCACCTACGTCCTGGTCATGCGGGGCGTGATCCATGCCTCCCACAACGTCCAGATCTTCACGACCGTGGGGCTCTCCACCGCGCTGCAGAACGTCGCGCTCGTCCTCTGGACGGGGGACTTCCGGACCGTGCGGCCGTGGCACTCGTCGGTCGTGATCCGCGTGTTCGGCACCGCGTTCAATCTCTCCCAGGTGGTCGCGTTCGCCATCGCCCTCGGCCTCACGCTGGTACTCTTCGCCTTCATGAAGTGGACCCACACGGGCCGGGTCATGCGCGCCACGGCGCAGGACCACGACGCGGCGACACTGATGGGCGTCGACACCGACAAGGTCTACCGCTTGACGTTCGCGATCGGCATCGCGTGCGTCGGCGCCGCGGGCGCGCTGGTGTCGCCGCTCTACGCCGTCTACCCCACGGCGGGGCTGCAGTTCGTGCTCCTCGCCTACGTCGTCGTCGTGCTGGGCGGCCTCGGCGACATGGTGGGGGCGATGCTGGGAAGCCTGATCGTGGCGGCGGTGGAGGTCGTCGGCTCGTACTTCTTCGGCGTCGCCTGGAAAGAGGTCTGCTACTTCATCCTCTTCATCGCCGTGCTCGTCTTCCGCCCGGCCGGGCTCTTCGGTCAGCGCGGTGCCGAGACGCTCGGGGTCTGATCGTGTCGCTTCCGCCCAGCCGTCGGGCCGCCGCGGTCCTCCTCGGCGTCGCCGCACTCGCGCCACTCATCGTCCGCGACTCCTTCGTCCTCGACAGCCTGATCCTGATCCTCATGTGGGGTGCGCTCTCGGCCGCCTGGAACGTGGCCGGTGGCTATGCCGGCCAGGTCTCGCTCGGTCACGCCGCCTTCTTCGGAATCGGCGCCTACTCCGCGGCCCTGATGACTGCGCGCTTCCAGCAGAGCCCGTGGCTCGGGTTGGTCCTCGGGGTCGTGCTCTCGCTCGCCGCCGGCGGGGCGATCGGCTACCTTTCGAACCGTCTCCGCGGCCCGTACTTCGCGCTCTCCACGATCGCGTTCTCGCAGGTGCTCCTGATCGGCGCGAGCCGCTGGCGCGGCTTCACGGCGGGCTCGGAGGGGATCCCGGTCCCGTTCCGCCCCGGCGTCTGGACGCTCGGCCTCGGCCACGTCGCGTGGGTCTACGTGGCCCTCGTGCTGGCGGTGCTCTGCTACGCGGTGGAGATCTGGCTCGAGGGCTCGCGGATCGGCTACCAGCTCGCCGGCATCCGCGAGGACGAGGACGCCGCCGAAGCGCTCGGCATCGCGAGCCGCCGATTGAAAGTCTTCGCGGTGACGCTCAGCGCCGCGCTGACGTCGGTCGGCGGCACGCTGTGGGCGCAGTACGTCGGCTTCGTGGACCCCTTCTACGTCTTCTCGATCGACCTCTCGATCAGGTTCGCGCTGAACACGATCATCGGCGGTCTGGGCACCGCCCTCGGCCCCTTCCTCGGCTCGATCCTGATCACGTCGCTCGAGACGTACCTGCGCGCGACATTCTCGGGCTTCAAGACGGGGTTCGCCGGGATCTACCTCGTCATCTACGGCACGGCCCTCATCCTCGTGGTGCGCTTCGCCCCCGAGGGACTGATCGGCCTCGCCGGGCGCTTCGGGGCCTGGAGAGCTCGTGCTGACGCTTGAGCGCGTGACGAAGCGCTTCGGCGGCCTCACGGCGGTGCGCGAGGTGAGCCTCCACGTTCGCCAGGGCGACCTCCTCGGCATCATCGGGCCGAACGGCGCCGGCAAGACGACGCTCTTCAACGTCATCTCCGGTTACTACCGCCCCGACGGCGGCCGCGTCGTGTTCGCCGGCCGGGACATGGCCGGCCTGCCCCCGCACGTGATCTGCCGCCTCGGCCTCACGCGGACGTTCCAGCTCGTCAAGCCCTTCGGCAACCTCTCGGTCGTGGACAACGCGATGATCGGCGCGCTCACCCGGCTCCCGAGCGTGAGCGCGGCGCGGCTCGAAGCCGAGCGCGTCATCGAGACGTGCGGCCTCGCGCCGCACGCCGCCGCGCGCGCCAGGGCGCTGCCGATCGGGCTCCGCAAGCGCCTCGAGGTCGCGCGGGCGCTCGCCACGCGACCGCGCCTCCTCCTGCTCGACGAGGCGATGGCCGGCCTCAACCCGTCCGAGCTCGTGGGGATGATCGAGCTGATCCGACGCCTGCACGCCGACGGCGTCACGCTGATCGTGATCGAGCACATCATGGCGGCGATGATGCGCCTCGCCCGGCGCATCGTCGTGCTCCACCACGGCGAGGCGATCGCCGAGGGCACGCCGGGGGAGATCGCGAGTGACCGCCGCGTCATCGACGCCTACCTCGGCGAGGAATTCGTCCTTGCTCAGGCTTGACGCGATCGACGCCTTCTACGACGACCTGCAAGCGCTCGCCGCCGTCTCGTTCGAGGTGGGCCGGGGCGAGATCGTCGCGCTCGTCGGCGCCAACGCCGCGGGCAAGTCCACCACGCTGCGCGTGGTCTCCGGCCTGATGGCGCCGCGCCGCGGGCGCGTCCTCTTCGGCGACGAGGACCTGACCCGGGTCGCCGCACACCTCAGGGTCGAGCGCGGGATCGTCCAGGTGCCGGAGGGCCGCCGCCTGTTCCCCTTCATGACCGTCGTCGAGAACCTGCTCCTCGGGGCCCATCCGACGCGCGCGCGGGCCGCGCGAGCGAAGACGCTCGAGTACGTCTACTCGCTCTTCCCCCTGCTCGCCGATCGGCGGGCCCAGCTCGCGGGCTCGCTCTCGGGGGGCGAGCAGCAGATGTGCGCGATCGGTCGGGCGCTCATGGCGCGCCCGCGCATGCTCATGCTCGACGAGCCGACGCTCGGCCTGGCGCCGGTGCTCGTCTCCAGGATCTTCGAGACGGTGCGCGCGATCAACCTGGACGGCGTCACGGTGCTCCTGGTCGAGCAGAACGTCCGTCAGGCGCTCACACTGGCGCACCGGGCGTGCGTGCTCGAGAGCGGGAAGCTCGTGCTCCAGGGGCGGGCGAGCGAGCTGCTCGGCGACGAGCGGCTGAAGCGTGCGTATCTCGGACTGTAACGTTGTAGAGTGGGGCGGCGGGAGGGGCGCATGAGAATCGATCGGAAGAGACTCGAGCGGTCGATGGACGACCTGGGCAGGATCGGCGAGACGCCGCGGGGTGGCCTCACCCGCCTGGCCCTGACCGACGACGACAGGCGTGGGCGCGACTGGATGGTCGCGCACATGCGCGAGGCGGGCCTCCGCGTGACGGTGGACCAGATGGGGAACATCTTCGGCGAGCGCGCCGGCGCCGAGGCGCTGCCGCCCGTGCTGATGGGCTCGCACGTGGATTCCGTGCCGACGGGCGGCAAGTACGACGGCCAGCTCGGCGTCCTCTGCGGCCTCGAGACGATCCGGGCGCTGAACGACCACAGGATCCGGACCCGCCGTCCCGTGACCCTGGTGATCTTCACGAACGAGGAGGGCGCGCGCTTTCAGCCGGCCATGATCGCGAGCGGCGTGATGGCCGGAAAGATCGCGCTCGAGGACGCCTACAACACGCGCGACGCGGACGGGATCCGCCTGGCGGACGAGCTGGAGCGGATCGGCTACCTGGGCTCGGAGCCCTGCGTCGCGCGGCCCTTCCGCGCCTACCTGGAGCTCCACATCGAGCAGGGCCCGATCCTCGAGGAGGAAGGGCTCTCCGTGGGCGTCGTCGAGGGGATCGTCGCCATCTCGTGGTCGCGGCTCACGATCCACGGCGTCCAGGACCACGCCGGCCCCACGCCGATGCGCATCCGCCACGACGCGCTCGTGGCGGCAGCGCAGGTCGTCACGGGCGTGCGGCGCATCGCGCACGAGATCGGCGGGGACCTGGTGACGACCGTCGGCCGCCTCACCGTGAGCCCGAACATCGTCAACGCGATCCCGGGCAAGGTCGCGCTCTCGATCGACATGCGCGACCCGAAGAACGAGACGCTCGACCGCGCGCTGCCGCTCGTGGACCGCGTCGTCCGCGACGCGTGCGAGCGCGAAGGCGTCCGCTATGAGCTCGAGCACTACTGGCGCGTGCCGTTCACCCCCTTCGCCCCCGACGTCGTCGGCGCGGTCGAGCGGGCGGCGAAGGCGGGCGGCGTGCGCTACCGCCGCATCCTGTCGGGCGCCGGCCACGACGCCCAGTACATGGCGGCGATCGGCCCCGCGGGGATGATCTTCGTGCCCTCGCGCGGCGGGCGCAGCCACTGCGAAGAGGAGTTCACGCCCATGGACGACATCGAGAACGGCGCGAACACCCTCTTCCTCGTCGCGCTCGAACTGGCTGAACAGGCCTGAGGACACAGGGGCAGAGAGGGATAACGATGACCAAAACCGCGAAGACTCTGATCTGGGCTTGGCTCGTCGTTCTGTCGCTCGCCGTCGCAGGGTGCTGGGGCGCAATGAAGACCAGCCCCGATAACCCGACCGGTGCGGGAGGTCTGACGCCCAACGTCGAAGATAAGGACGCCGGGCTCGTCGCTCTCGCACCGGGCTTCGATGTGAGGAGTTACGGAGTCATCGCGGTGGATCGCTTTCCCGTGACCGATCTCGCGATCAAGGATGAGGACGATCGGAAGCTCGCTGCCGAGATGCAGTCGTATCTCCAGTCGGAGCTCGTCCGTCGTCTGCGAGATACCGGACTCTTCCGACGCGTCGTGAACCTCAGCGAGGCAGAGTTCAAGCCGGAGGCTGATAAGGCGCTGCGGCTTGAAGGAACGATCACCCGCCTTGGGGGAGGGTCCCAGGCCGCCCGAGCCTTCTTCGGGGCCTACGGCGCCGGTCGCACGCGGGCGCAGGCAGACATGCGGTTTGTGGAGGTGCCGTCGGGCCAGGCCATGCTGGTCACGGCCGACCGGCGGATCGCGTCGGTCGGGTTCTTCGGGGGTGCCACGCGCGATCACTTCCGAGAATCGTTCGACGACATGGCCCGTGATCTCGCGAAGTTCCTGGTGCGACTATCGAAGGGCGAGGCGCCCAGAAAGGACTGATCCGATGACGCTCGACCGCTACGTCAAGGCCGTGCTGACCGTCGCCTACTCGAACGGCAACCTCCTCGCCGGGGCGCCGGACGGGACGTGGCGCGAGATCGATCTGCGGGGCAAGCCACCCGAGTACCCGAAGGTGATCGTGCAGATGAAGTTCAACTAGCGGCAACGGTAGTGTTGAGCGCAGAATGTCAGCGAGGAGAACGCGAGTTCGCGGACTTGCGTGACGATGCCCACCGCCAGCCGGCGCCCGATCGAACCCGAAGAGGTCGCCAACGTCCTGACCGCTTTCATCAGCACGAGCATCATGGCGCGCGGCCATCCGGTTCAGCCGGACGACGATCTCGAGGCGGTGGGCCTGGACTCCATGGCGCTGCTGAAGGTCCTCCTCTTCATCGAGGCGGAGTTCGGGTTCTGGATGCCGGACGAGGACCTCGTGCACGAGAACATCAGATCCCCCCGTGCTCTGGCGAACTACATCTCGCGACGCAGGAGCTCGACCTAGCGAGCCGGCGGGGCCGGGCCGACGCAGCGTCGTGACCGGCCGGCCCCCTCGGAGTTCCGCGCAACCACGCTCGCAGCGCCTGCCCTTGCGCGGTGCTGATCTCGTCCTCGTCGCGACACACGCGCTCTGGAAGCACGCCGCGGTGAGCAACAATACGCTCCTCGTCGTCCCGTGCGACGGGCCCATCGCCCCTGAGCGGGTCCATCGCGCCCTCGACCGCTTCCTGGATGTCTGTCCGTGGCCGGCTGCGCGACTCCGGCGGCCGTTTCCCTGGGGCAAGCTTCACTGGGCGGCAGGACCGCGCGCCACGCTGGTCCCTCCGCCCGTCCGCCATCGGTCCGTCGCCTCGCGCGACGAGCTTCACGCGGCTCTGGAGACGGAGCTCAACTCGGCGATCGATCCGAGACGCGATCCGCCGGTCCGCTTCTTGATCATCGACTGCGGGCCGGAGCCGGAAAGACCTCAAAGCGTTCTTGTGTTGACGTGGTTTCATCCTCTCATGGACCCTCGGGGGGGTCAGAACTTGCTCATGCACCTGGCCCACCTGGACCGGGACGGACATCAGGCGCCCTGGGGAGGCGCGCCTCCGGCGTTCGTGCCTGATCCCGATCCGCGGCCGCTCAAGGAGCGCGGGCGGCTCGGCCGTCGCAGCCTCGCATACATGCGGACGCTCGCGCCCGTGCCCCCGGTCTCTCCGGGAACGGGCCTCCCCTCGCCCGGACGCGCCCGCTTCCGGCAGGAGAGCTTCGTCGAGCGCGATCCCGGTATCGATGGCCGGCGCGCCTCGCGAGAGATCTGCTGGCGTCTGGCCCTGGTCGGCCGTGCCATGGCCGAACTCTGGGACCGGCGGGGGCTCCCCGATGTTCCCTTCCTCGTCCCCCTCGCTGTGGACCTGCGGCCCAAGGGCGCTCCGGGACCGACGTTCGGCAACTCGCTCGCTTTCCACTTCGCCCGGTTCACTCCCGCTGAAACGACCGACGTGGCCGACCTGGCGCAGGCCCTGCGCCGCCAGATGACGGACGCCCTCCGCGACGGACAGATCGACGCCAACGCGGTGGCCATGGAGTTCCTGAAATACCGCCCGGTCTCGATGATGCTGCGGTATCTACCCCGGGCTTCGAGTGGCGCGGCCTTCTCCTTTCACTGCGCTGACGTCATGGACTTTCCCGTGCTCGAGTCCATGTTCGGCCGCCGCGTCGTGAATGCGTACCACGCCCCGGCCGTCCTTCCGCGGCCGGGG
>QHTD01000426.1 GCA_003220675.1 Candidatus Rokuibacteriota bacterium
CAAATCGACGCGCGGCACGCTCATCGCCCACCGCGAGACGAACGTGCTCATCATCACGGACACGGCGTCCAACCTGCGGCGGCTCCTCGACATCATCCGGCTCGTGGACGTGCAAGTCGGGCAGGAGGAGTTGCAAATCATCCCGATCCGCTTCGCGGACGCCGCCGACCTCGCGAACATCCTGAACCAGCTCTTCGCGAGCGGCCGCGTCGGGACGGTTGCGCCCGGCGTGCCGCCGACGGCGCCCGGAACCCTCGCGCCGCCCACCGCGCCCCCTACGCCGGGCGCGCCCGCGGCGCCGGCCGGGGAGCGGCGGCCGCTCATCATCGCCGAGCGCCGCTCCAACTCGCTCATCATCCACGCCAAGAGGCACGAGCTCGAGACGGTCAAGCGCCTGATCGCCCAGCTCGATATCAACATCTACGGCGGGCGCCGCGTATTCATCTACTACGGTGAGAACGCGAAGGCGAAGGATCTCGCCTCGGTGCTCAACCAGATCTACAGCCGCGAGGCCGGCCCCGCGTCCACGCCGACCGCGCCACCCGCTCCAGGCGCGCGCCCTCCCGGGTACGTCCCACCCCCCCCGCCGCCGCCGACCGCGCCCGGCGCACCGCCCGCCATCGGCGCGCCGGGCATTGGCGAGGCGGGTGTGACCGAGGGGCAGGTGAAGTTCATCGCGGACGAAGTGACCAACTCGGTCATCGTCACCACCTACCCGCGGCTCTGGCAGGAGATCGAAAGCACGATCAAGCAGCTCGACAAGATGCCGCGCCAGGTGCTGATCGAGGTGCTCGTCGCCGAGATCACGCTGACCGACGACCTGAGCTTGGGCATCGACTGGGCGGTCCGCCAGGGGCGATTCAGCATCGGCAGCGCCACGCTCCAGCCCGGCGGCACGCTGACGGCCCCGTCATCGATCCTGCCACCGGCCGGCGCGTTCGGACCCCTCGCTGCAGGGCTCACCGCCTTCACGTTCGAGACAGGCCGGTTCTTCACGCTCCTCAACACGCTGGCCTCCGAGAACCGCGTAAACATCGTCTCGAACCCCCACGTGCTGACGTCCGAGAACAAGAAGGCCGTCATTAACGTCTCGACGTCGGTACCAGTCGTGACGGGCCAGACGACCGGTCAGGTGGCGGCGGCAACCACGACGACGACCACGACGACCACGACGGCGGGCTTGAACCAGACCGTCGAGTACCGGGACGCCGGCGTGATCCTCACCGTCACCCCACGCATCGGCGAGCGCGGTACCGTCGCCCTCGACGTCAAGCAGGAAGTCAACGAGGTCGGCGCCCCTACGCCGCCGACGAACTCGCCGTCGTTCACCAAGCGCGAGGCGGAGACGTCGGTGGTGCTCGTCAACAACCAGACATTGGTGCTCGGCGGGCTCATTCAGGACAAGTTGACCATCACCGACCGAGGCATCCCGTTTCTGAAAGACATCCCGATCCTCCGCTACCTCTTCGGCTTCAAGGAGCGGAAGATCGAGAAGACCGAGCTCCTCCTGCTGATCACCCCGCGGGTGCTCGGCACGGCGCTCGACGCCGCGAGGATCACCGACCAGATGCGGCGGGCCACGCCCGAGCTCGAGCAGGCGATCAAGCGGGCGCCGCGCGCGCCGACGCAGACGCCCCCGACCCCTCAGTCAGCGCCTTAGGCCTCAGGGGGAGCCCGCCCCGACGAACTGCAGGAACGCGACAAGATCCGTCTGCTCCTCTCGATTCAAGCCGAGGGGTTTGATGTCCTGCGAGAGCCACGGGTTCTTGACGCCGCCACGATCGTAGAAAGCGACGACGTCCGCGAGCGTCTTCTCGCTGCCGTCGTGCATATAGGGCCCGCGCCGCGCCACGTCGCGGAGCGTCGGCGTCTTGAAGGCGCCCTTGTCAGCCTCGTCCTTCGTCACCGTGTATCGCCCGAGGTCGGGGTCGGCCTTGTCCATCCCGACGCCGATGTTGCGGTAGCCTTCGTCGGTGAAGTTGAAGCCGGCGTGGCAGGCCACGCAGCGCGCCCTGCCCGCGAAAAGCGCCTGCCCCCGCTGGGCCGCCGGCGAGAGCGCGCTCTTCTCGCCGGCGCGGAACCGGTCGTAGGGCGAGTTCCCCGAGACGATCGTCCGGACGTAGCTGGCGATCGCCTTGGCGACCCCGTCGGGGTGGAGCTCGGTCCCGAACACCCGGCGGAATTCGGCCTGGTAGGCGAGAACCGACCCCAGGTGCTTCACGACCAACTCGTCGGTCCGGTTGCTGTCCCGGAGAGCCTGCTCCTCGAGCGAGGGCCGGAGGCCGGTCCAGAGCTGGCGATCGCTGAAGAGGCGGTTCACGATCGTCGGCGAGTGTCGCAGAGTCGGCTTATCGGCAAAGTTGATCGAGAACTGACGGGGATCGCTCCAGCCGTGCTCGGGCCGATGACAGCTCACGCAGGCCACGGTGCCGCTGATGGACCACCGCGTGTCCCAGAAGAACTTCTTCCCGAGGGCGATCCTCTCCGGCGTCATCGGGTTGTCCGCGGGGACGAAGGCGGAGTCGGCGTCGAGCCCGGACGGGAGCTTGGGCTTGCCCTGCGCGGCGACGCTCCCGGCACTCAGGAGCGTGACCACGCACGAGACGAGAATCGCGATTCGGCGCGCCTGCGTGAGAGTGCCTCCGACCAGCGGATGAGCGTCGCAGCCCAGGG
>QHTD01000070.1 GCA_003220675.1 Candidatus Rokuibacteriota bacterium
TCGGACGATGTACCAGACGCGGCACACGTTCGCGACGCTGATGCTGGCCGCTGGCGAGGACATCGGCTGGGTGGCGAAGCAGCTCGGGCACTCATCCGTTGAGATGGTGATCCGACGATATCACCGCTTCATTCCGAACCTTACGCGGAGGGACGGCTCAGCGGCCACCCGCCTACTCGACGATGCGGGGCTCTAGATTGCTGGCGGCCGCCGTGTCCTGCATGCCCTCCGACCGCCCGCGCTTGTCCTCAAGCCCGCGAGCTCGTCGTCCAACATGCCCTCGTGTCTCAGCCCCCATGGTGACCATTTGGTGGATCCCGAAAAGGTCAGGGCCCTACGGACTGTTCCGTAAGGCCCCCGAAAATTTGGAGCGGCCGACCGGATTCGAACCGGCGACGTCCAGCTTGGGAAGCTGGCATTCTGCCACTGAATTACGGCCGCCCGGCGCCTCCTATATTACTCCTTGAGCGACATGGTGAAGGCCTGGATGACCTCGTCGCTCCGCGCTTTCCAGTTGATCCGCTTGCTGACTCCGTATAGATCGAGCTGCTGGTAGAGCGGCACCGCGGGCGTCTCCTCGACCCAGAGCTTGTTGATCCGGTGGTACTGCTCGAGGCGCTTCCTGTCGTCCATGATCGCCTGCGCCTCGTCCACCATCCGGTTGAACTCCTCGTTGTGCCAGTTCACGAAGATGCCGGGCGACTTGAACAGCGGCACGTAGATGGTCTCGGCGTCCATCGTCCCCGTGCCCCAGCCGATCAGCCAGACCGGCCCCGCCTTGTGGACGTAGACCATGTTGTTCAGGTAGGTGACGAAGTCGTACGTGCGGAGCGTGGTCTTGATCCCGGCCTTGGTGAGCTGGCCGGTCACCGCCTCGGCCACCTCGACGTCACGCACATAGCGACCGCGCGGGCCGTGTAGCGTGATCTCGACGCCGCCGGCGAACCCGGCCTCGGCGAGGAGCTTCTTCGCCCGCTCCACGTCCTGCTTGATCGGCCTGAGCGACGGGTCGTAGCCGAAGTGCATGGACGGCAGCATCGTGGCGACGCGGATGCCTTTGCCGTCGAGCACGGTCTTGATGATCTCGTCGGCGTCGATGGCGTAGGCGATGGCCTGACGGACGCGCTTGTCCGCGGTGGGCCCACTGTACGGCCCGACCGGCTTGTGCTGAGCGTCCATCTGGTGCGCGTAGAACATGAGCTGGATCGTCCGGATCGACGGCGCCGTGGAGAGGAAGAGCCTCGGGTGCTTATCGATGACCGGGGCGAGGTGCGGCGGAATGTTCACCGCGACGTCGATCTCGCCGTTCTGGAGCGCCGCGACGCGCACAGCGTCGTCGGGGATCGGCTTGAAGACGACGGTCTTGATCCTGGGCGCGCCCCGCCAGTACGTCTCGTTGGCCTCGAGGACGATCTCCTCATCCTTCGCCCAGCGCACGAATTTGTAGGGCCCCGTGCCGATCGGGGTCCGGGAGATGAACGTCGTGTCCTTGTCCTTGTAGGCCGTCGGCGGATACATGCCGCCCTGTACGAACGTCATCACGACGGCGAAAGTCGGCCACGGCTTCTTGGTGTGCACCCGGACGGTGTACGGGTCCACGATCTCGACGCGCTCGATCGGCGCGAAGAAGGTCGCGCCGCGGAGCTTCCCCTGGCCGCCCGCGAGGCGCTCGAGGCTCCACTTCGCCGACTCGGCGTCGAAGTCCTCCCCGTTGTGGAACTTGACGCCCTTGCGGAGCTTGACCTCCCAGGTCGTCGGTCCCACGAGCTTCGGCATCTCGGTCGCGAGCGCGGGGACGACCTTGAGGCTCTGGTCCCGCTCGTAGAGCGTGTCGAAGATGTGGCGACCCAGGTTCGATGCGGGTGTCTCCGACTGGTTCATCATGTCGAGCGTTGTGGGGTCCACACCTTGGGCGATGACGACCTTGCCGGCCGGAGCGGCGGCCGCCCCGAGCGGCACGAGGAAGATGAGAGCCAGGACCGCGAGGGTCCGGTAGACGCCCATGGAGAGCCTCCTCAGCGACGAAGATGGGTTCCGATCGAGTTCCCGATAATCTAGGGTTCCGCGGACAGGGAGTCAAGGTACGCGAGCGCCTCCGCGCGCGTCCCCACGCGGCCGAGCGCCTGGGCCTCCCTCACCCGTACGAGCAGGTGGCCCACGGCGGGTCCGGGGGAGAGACCGAGCCGGGCCATGACGTCCTCGCCCCGGAGGAGCGGCGGCGCCGCCTCGACCGCCTGCTGCTCCTCCCAGCCGCCCAGGAGGTCGCGGATCAGCGCCGCGTGGCGCCAGACGCGGAGGGGCGAGGCGCCGGTCACCGCGGCCGCGTCCGCCAGCGCCAGGAGCAGCAGGTCCTGCGTATCCTCGCGCAGGTCACGGTAGAAACGGTAGCGCGCGCGGGGCGTCACCCGGTCCGTGGCGCCCAAGTGCATCGGCCGCAGGTGATGACGCACGAGCCGCTCGAGCACGCCGACCGCCCGCTCGGGCAGGCGCAGCCGCTGACCGATCGCGCGGGCGCGCTCGGCGCCGACCAGATCGTGCTCGAAGAACCTCACTCGGCCCCCTACCACGCGGCGCGTCTCGGGCTTGGCGACGTCGTGGAGGAGCGCGGCGAGCTTCAGCACCGGTCCGCGCGTGACACCGCCGCCGAGCGGCTCGTCCATGTGCGCGCGGAGCTCCTCGCCGAACGGCTCGAGCGCGGCGAGACGCGCGAGCACGCGGTCGGCGCCGGCCATCGCACGCAACGAGTGCTCGAGGACGGGGAAGCGGTGCGGCGCGGGCTGGGCCGTCGCGCGCATCGGCTCCACCTCGGGCAGGAGCACGCCGAGCAGCCCGAGCGCGTCGGCGCGCCGGAACGCGCGCGTCGCGTCGGGCAGCGCCAGCATCGCGAGCAGCTCGTCCCGCACGCGCTCGACCGAAACGGCGGCGAGCGCCGGCGCGACGGCCCGGATCGCCGCCACAGTCCCCGGCGTCAGCCTGAGGGCCAGCGCCGCCTCGAGGCGGACGCCGCGGAGCGCGCGCAGCGGGTCCTCCGCGAGCACGCGCGGCCCCGGCGCGCGCAGGCGGCGCGCGCGGAGGTCGGCGAGGCCCCCGGTAGGATCCACGATCGGCGCGCGGCCGCGGGTCACCAGCTCGCGCACGGAGACAGCCAGGGCGTTGACCGTGAAGTCGCGGGCCGCGAGGTCCGCGGCGAGCGTCGGACCGCGAAAGTCGGTGACGTCGAGGCGGACGCCGGGGACGACCACGCGCCCCGTGCCGCGCTCGGGGTCGAGCGGGACGAAGGCGCCACCGAGCCGCTTCGCCACGCGCCGCGTGAGGTCGAGCGCTCCCTTGGGGACCGCCACGTCGAGGTCGGTGGCTCCGGGCGCCGGGCGGTGCCTGAGCCACGCGTCGCGCACCGCCCCACCCACGAGGACGGGATCGCCGCGCCGGCCCGCGGCCGCGGCGACGGCGCGAAGGACCGCGATCTCGGCGCGCGTCAGCCGCTCGAGGCGGAAAAGGGACACGCTAGACGAGCTCGATCCCCCGGCTGCCGATGCGGTACTCGACGATCTCGTCGGACATGGCGCTGCCGCGGTGCTTGACGACGCACAGCATCCGGGCGACGCGGTTGCCGACGCGCTCGCTGCCGAGGACCACGATCGTGTTCGCGGTCGCGCCGACGTCGCCCGTGGCGACCTTGCGCGCCAGCAGGTCCTCGAGACGCGTCTCCTCGGTGGTGACGAGGAGCAGCGTCGTGATCCGGGCGTGGTCGTAGCGGTGGGCGTCGATGAACCCACGGTGCTTCCACACGGGCAGACAGATCTCCATCCCCAGCGTCTCGGCGTCGCGGTGGATCGTCTTCCGGTAGAGCTCGTCGAACATGAAGACCTGGATCGAGTCCGCCGGCGGGTCCATCGGCTCTACGCCGTCCACCACCACGCGCCGCGTGCCGGCGGCGAAGTGGAAGTACATGAACGGCCGGAGCGTATAGAGGGCGTGGTTGTACATCGCCTTCCAGTTCCAGTCGAACTCGACGAAGCCGTCCGGCGTCGGCACCTGGAAGTCGCGCAGGCGCCCGACCCACGGGAGGGCGTTCGAGTAGAACGCCTCCATCTGCCCGGCGGGCGGATACGGGTCGCTCATCGGCGTGACGGTGTGGGCCCAGGCCGTGAGCGTCCAGCCAAAGAGCCGCGCGGCGTATTCGTCGTGCTGCTGCGAATCGCCGCGCCCGTTCATGTCGAGCACGATGCCGCGCGCGCCGTCGGCGACGCGGCCGTGGTCGGCGAACGTGAGGCCCAGGTGGGTCTTGCCGATGCCCGTCGCGCCGTACACGACGGCCAGCGTCCCGGGCAGCAGACCGCCGCCCAGCATCGCGTCGAGCTTCGGGAGTCCGGTCGAGACGCGCTCGGTCACGGGAAAAAATTCTACACTGCTCGTCCCTTGGTCGCGAACTGCTGTTCGTAGAGTGCCCCGAGCGCGGCGAGCGTCGTCGCCTGGCCCGGGCCCTTATCGTCGCGGATCCGCGTGATGCGGGCGAAGCGGAGCGCGAGCCCCGAGGGATACGTCGGGCTCTTCTGGATCTCGTTGTACGCGACCTCGACCACGACCTCGGGCCGCACGCGCACGGTGTAGCCGTCGTCCGCGGTCGCGAGCCCCCACAGACGCGAGGTCATTTCGGCGAACTGAGAGTCGGTCAGCCCCTTGAACGTCTTGCCGACGTCCGCGAACGCCTCGCCGTCGCGCACCGCCAGGTGATAGTTCGAGAGCCAGCCCCGGCGCCTCCCCGAGCCGCGGTCGGCGGCGACGATGACGCAGTCCACCGTCTCCGCGGCCTTCAGCTTGAGCCAGCGCTTGCCGCGGCCGCCGGGCTCATAGGGGCTCCGGGGGTCCTTCGCCATCACCCCCTCGTGCCCGGCCTCGAGCGCCCGCGCGAAGAACGCGCGCCCCGCCTCCGCGTCAGTGACGACGACGCGCTCGGCGAGGTAGCGCCCGCCGGTGACCGCCGCGAGCGCTTCCCAGCGCAGCTCGTACGGCTCGTCGATCAGCGAGCGGCCGTCGGCCATCAGACAGTCGAAGAAGTAGAGCGCCAGCGGCATCGCGCGGACCAGCTCGTCCACCCGGTGGACGCGCCTGAAGCGCCGCATCAGCTCCTGGAACGGGAGCGGCCGTCCTGCGGGGTCGAGCGCCAGCACCTCGCCGTCGAGGATAAAGGGCGCGCGCCCGAGGTGCTCCCGGGCGATCTCGACCACGTCGGGCAGGCTCCGCGTGACGTCCGAGAGCCGCCGCGTCCAGACCGCCACCCGATCGCCGTCACGGTGGAGCTGGATTCGCGCGCCGTCGTACTTGAACTCCAGTGCCGAGCGGCCCCGGTGGGCGGCGAGCACCTCGTCCACGTCGGCGGCGATCTCGGCCAGCATCGGCAAGAGGGGCACGCCCGGCCGAACGGGCGCCGCCGCGAGCGCAGCGGCACCTCCGGTGACGGCGAGGGCGGCGACGGCCGAGAGGTCGCCGAGCCGCAGCGCCGCGCGCCTCGCCGAGCCGATGGACGCCCCGGCCATCTGAGCGATCGCTTCCAGCGCGAGGCCGTCGGACACGCCCGTCCGCATCTCGCCCCCGACGATACGCGCGAGGATCTCGCGCTCGCCCGCGGACGCGCGGGCCAGGAGTTGTCTGAGAAGGTGCTCCTTGGACTGGCGAGCGCCCGGGCCCTGAGTCTCAGCGACCGCGGCAAACGCGCTGGCGACGTCGCCAAAGCCGAGCGGCGGGCCGGCAGTCAGTTCATCGACGGCCGGCAGCCAGCGGACCCCAAGCGCCCGCGGGTCCGATGGCGGAAACGCCCGGCCCGTCAAGAACGCGACGGCGGTGGCGACGTCCGCGGCCGGCAGCGCCCGGAGGAACTCCGCGACGAGGCGGAGCTTCTCAAGCCGCGCGGGAGTCTCCTCGAGCTTGTGGCAGAGGGTCACGAGGCCGGCGAAGTCAGCCACATCGCAGATTTTACAGGCCGGCAGGCGCTCGTTGACTTCGGCCGGGCGACGTCATCCTGCGAGAAGCAGAGCGACGGCGCCCCATCCGATGACCGCGGCCAGCGCCAGGACGACCCGGACGATCTCGCGAAGCAGACTTGCCCTCTCCATGTGTTGAGTGGAGCTCGCCAAAAAAAAGGCGCGCGAGCCGCGACGGTGTATCAGCGTGTAGGTGAGCGCGCGGGTACTCATACGACCTTCCTTTCGAATCCTCAGAAGCCACGTAGCAGTCCGATGACCTTGCCGAGAATCCGGACGTGCCGCTCGCGCGGGTCCACGACGATGGGCTTCATCGTCCGGTTCTCGGGTTTGAGCACGATGTGGGCGCCGTCGCGGAGATAGCGCTTCACCGTCGCCTCGGCGTCGCCGCCCGCGTCTGACTCGAGCAGGGCGACAACGATGTCGTTGGCCTGCGCCGACTCCTGACGCCTGACCAGTACTAAGTCTCCATCGCAGATGTGCGCCTCGATCATGCTCTCGCCCCGGACGCGAAGCGCGAACACGTCCTCGCCGTGGCCGGCGAGCGCCGACGGCGCCACGGGGAGCTCGCCCTCGACGTCCTCGGCGGCGAGGTTCGGCGAGCCGGCGGCGATGCGGCCCAGGATGGGCACCGGCCTGAACTGGCGCGCGCCGACGGGCGCCGTGGGTGTGAGCGCCCGTGAGGTGCGCCCGGCGCTCGGCCGCCGCTGAAGCGCCCCCTTGCGCTCGAGCGCCCGAAGGTGGTCGAAGGCGGCGCGCGGCGTGACCTTGAACCGGCCGCCGATCTCGCGCACCGTCGGCGGCAGACCGTGCCTCGCGGTGAAGCTGTGGATGAAGCTCAGGATCTCCCGCTGTCGCTCCGTGAGCTCTCGCATGTGGCGGCCTCCCGTGACCCGCATAATACTCAACGGGTGTTGAGTCTGTCTAGCAAAAAAGAGAGGCGCTCAGGCAGGCTCCCGCGGCTCGCAGACGGGGCATGTCACGTACCCCTGCTCGCGCGCGTCGGCGACGTGCTTGAAGTACGAGCGTTCGGCCTCGGGGATCCGGAGAACCCATGCGCAGTCGGTCCGGTGGAAGAGACGCGAGCCCCGCTGGGCGCAGAGGGGCTCGGCAGGCTCGACCGTGGCCGTGCCGGCCGGAGCGTTGTCGGCGGCGGCGAGCGGCTCGCCGCCGGACGGCATGATCGTCGCCGTGGGCGGCGCCGTTTCGACCGTCGGCACGGTCGAAGGCTGGCCGACCGGATCGGACTCGTTCAGGTTGAGGTTCGTCTCGACGGTCTGGCGGAACTCATCGCTCGCGCGGCGGAGCTCACGCAGCGTGCGGCCGAGCATCCGTCCGAGCTCTGGGAGCTTCGAGGGGCCGAAGACCAAGAGCGCGATGACCCCGATCACGACCAACTCTTGGAGCCCGATGTCGAACATGACCGAGGCTAGAGTACCATCGCGGCTGGGCTAGGCGACGCCGGCCGCGCGCGCGAGCTCGGGAAACGAGCGCACGATCAGATCGGCCTCGCCGGCGGGCGCCTCGCCGTCGGGCGCGTAGAGGACGGTCCGCATCCCGAGCGCCCTGGCGCCGCGAATGTCCGAGGGCACGCTGTCGCCGACCATCGCAGTCGCCGTCGGCTCGAGCCCGAGGCGCTCGAGCGCGATCCGGAAGAGCGGGGGCTCCGGCTTGCCGACGACGATCGGTCTCACGCCGGCGGCGAGCGCGACCGCCTCGGCGAGCGCGCCGCACCCGGGCAGGAACTCACCGCCCTCGAGCGGCAGGCGCGGGTCCACGTTCGGCGTGACGAGCGGTGCGCCGGCCGCTGCGGCGCGCGCAGCCGCGGTGAGCCGCTCGTACGTGAGGTCGAAGTCGTTGCCGACGGCGACGACGGTGGCGCGCCGGTAGTCCTTCGGCTCGACGATCACGTGGCCCGCGCGCGCGATCGCCTCGCCGAGCTCGGGGGCGCCGATGACGAGCACACGCGAGGGCCCGAACCGTCCGGCGATCACCCCGCCGATGATCTCGAGCGGCGTCAGCGTGTGCTCGGCGAACGTGACGCCGTGCGCGTGGAGCCGCCGGCGAATGTCCTCCGCCGTCGCGCGTGAGTTGTTGGTGAGGAACGCGAGACCGCGACCCGCCCCGTGGAGCGCCGCGAGCGCCTCCCCCGCCCCGGGGTTCAGCGCGCTGCCGCTCCAGAGGCAGCCGTCCAGGTCGAAGACGAACCCGCGCACGCCTGCGAGGATCGGGCCCGACACTGCTAGTCTCCCGCCGACGAGCGCTTGAACTCGGCGCCCGCATCGGCGTAGACCTGCTCGGTCCGCTCGGCCACGCGCGCCCAGCTGAAGCGTTCCTCGACCCGCTGGCGCCCCGCGCGCCCCATGGACCGGCCGAGCGGCGGGTTGTCGAGCACGCGCGCGAGCGCGGCGGCGAGCGCCTCGGGGCGCGCCGGCGGCACGAGGAGCCCCGTCTCGCCGTCCACGACGACCTCGAGGATCCCGCCGACCGCGGAGGCGACCACGGGCGTCTCGCACGCCATCGCTTCGAGGTTGATGAGCCCGAAGGGCTCGTAGACCGACGGGCACGCGAACACGGCGGCGTGGCTGTAGAGCTGGACCACGACGTCGTGCGGGACCATCTCGTTGATCCAGACGACGTTCGGATGGGCCGGGAGCGCGCGCCGCAGCCGCTCCTCGATCTCGGGTGTGTCGGGCGCCGACGCGCAGAGGACGACCCGCACGCCCGCGGGGAGCAGCTTCGCGGCCTCGAGCAGGTGGAAGATCCCCTTCTGGTCGGTGACGCGCCCCACGAACAGGACGTAGGGCGTCCGCACGCCGAACCGGTCGAGCGCGTCGCGGCGCTCAGTGCGCCGGAAGCGCTCGGGGTCGATCCCGTTGTGGATGACGACCACCTTCGCCGGGTCCACGCTGAAGTGGGCGAGGATGTCCTCCCGCATCTGCCGGGAGACCGCGATCACCCGGTCGGCGGCCTCGACCGCCGTCTTCTCGATCCAGCTCGACAGGAGATAGCCCGTGCCGAGCTGGTCGGCCTTCCACGGGCGGAGCGGCTCCATGCTGTGGAGCGTCACGATGAGCGGAATCCGGTAGAGCGTCCGGATCCAGAGCCCCGCCATGTCGGCGTACCAGGTGTGGGCGTGGGCGACGTCGGCGTCCACGGGATCGCGCGCCATCGCGAGCGCGATCGAGAGCGTCTCGAGCGCCGGGGCGAAGCGGGGCCCGTCGGCGCCCGCGCTCAGGCGTCCCCACGGTGCGTAGCCGTGGACCGCGACGCCGTCCTCGCCCGCGTCGGGCGGCCGCTCGCCGAAGCAGCGGACCTCCACCGCCATGCGCCGGCTCAAGGCGCGCGTCAGCTCGTCCACGACGACGCCCGCGCCGCCGTAGACGTGCGGGGGGTACTCGCGCGTGAGGACGAGCGCCTTCACGAGAGCCGCATCCGCTCAGGCCGAGTCGCTGGAAGCGGCCGAGTCGCTGGAAGCGCCCTCCCCACTTTCCTCCTGGCGCTCGAGCTTACGCGAGACGGTGCGCGGGTCGATGCCGAGCAGCTTTGCCGCCTGGGTCTTGTTCCCCCCGGTGATCCGGAGAGTCTCGTCGAGCAGCCGCTGCTCGATCTCGGCAAGAGGCGTGCCGATCAACTCGAGGATGGCATCGCGCGGCGGGCGTTTCACCCCGACGATTTCGTCTGGCAGGTCTTCTGCCTCGATGCGGTCCTTGCGTGCGAGCACGACGCTGCGCTCGATGAGGTTCTCGAGCTCCCTCACGTTGCCCGGCCACGCGTAGGCCTCGAGCCGCTCGATCGCCTCGCCCGTGAAGCCCTCGAGCTCCCGGCCGTTCTTGGCAGCGTAGACGCGCAGGAAGTGCTGGGCGAGGACGCGGATGTCCTCGTGACGCTCGCGGAGCGGTGGCACACGGATCGTGATGACGTTGAGCCGGTAGTAGAGGTCCTCGCGGAAGCGCCTCTCTCGCACCATCTCGGCCAGGTCCTGGTTCGTGGCGGCGACGATGCGCACGTCGACCTGGATGGTGTGCGTGCCGCCGAGGCGCTCGAACTCGCCCTCCTGGAGCACGCGCAGGATCTTGGGCTGGGTCACCAGCGAGAGGTCGGAAACCTCGTCGAGGAAAAGCGTGCCCCCGTGGGCCAGCTCGAAGCGGCCCTCCTTGCGGCCGGCCGCGCCGGTGAACGCGCCCTTCTCGTAGCCGAACAGCTCCGACTCGAGCAGCGTCTCGGGCAGCGCCGCGCAGTTCACCGCGACGAACGGGCCGCGACTCCGCGGCGAGCTCCGGTGGATGGTGCTGGCGACGAGCTCCTTGCCCGCTCCGCTCTCGCCCTGGATGAGCACGGTGGCAGAGCTGTCCGCCACCTGCTCGACGAGCGTCATCATCCGGCGGAAGGCTGGGCTCGAGCCGATCACCTGGCCCTTGGCGCGGAGGTCCTCCAGTTGCTTCTTGAGGGCACGGTTCTGCTCGATCAGGTCGCGCCGCTCGAGGGCCTTGCTGATGAGCTTCAGGAGCTGCTCGCGCCGGAACGGCTTGGTGAGGAAGTCGTAGGCACCGTCCTTCATCGCCTTCACCGCTTCCTCCACGGTGCCAAAGGCGGTGAGGAGAATGACATCGACGTCCGGTGCGATCGCCTTCGCCGCGCGAAGGACCTCGATGCCGGTGAGGCCCGGCATCTTGAGGTCCGTCACCACGAGGTCGATTCCACCCCCCTGGAGCCGCTCGAGCGCGCCGCGGCCATCGGAGGCGAGGATGACCCGGAACCCCTCGCGGGTCAGCGTGCGCTCGAGACTCTCGCGGAGGCCGGGATCGTCGTCGGCGATCAGCAGCGTCGCGGGGTCAGACATGGACGGCCCTCTTGATCGGCAGTCGTATCGTGAAGACCGCGCCCGGGCCCGGGCGGTTCGCCCACTGGATCTCGCCGCCGTGCTCCTCCACGATCTGGCGCGCGATCGAGAGGCCGAGGCCGGTGCCCTGCGGCTTCGTGGTGAAGAACTGCTCGAAGAGACGCGGCGCCACCTCGTCCGGAATGCCGCCGCCGGTGTCGGACACGGAGATCTCCACCGTATCGCCGTCGAAGCGGCTCGCGATCGTGAGCTCGCCGCCGCTCGACAGCGCCTCCAGCCCGTTCTTCACGAGGTTCAGCACCGCCTGGCGCAGGAGGCCGCGGTCGATCTCCATCATCGGCACGCTCGGGTCGATCTCGACGCGCACCCGGAGCCCCTGGCGCGTGGCGACCGGCCGGACGAAGTCGGCCAGCTCCTGCACGAGCTCGCTCACCGACTCCTCCTCGAAGTGCGGGCGCGGGAAGCGGGCGAAGGCGAGGTACTCCTCGGTGAGCGCGTCCAGCGCGCTGACCTGCTCGCGGATGGCCGCGAGCAGGCTCGCCGCCTCCTCCATGTCCCCCGCCGGCCGCCCCTTCACGATGTCGCCCAGCATCTCGGCATTGAGCCCGATGGCAGCGATCGGGTTGCGCACCTCGTGGGCGACCTTGAGTGACAGGCGCCCGACAGTGGCCATGCGCTCGGCCACCACGAGCTCCTGCTGCGCGGCCTGGAGCTGCGACAGCGTCCCCTTGAGCTCCTCGTTGAGCCGCTCCACCTCCGCGCGGGCCCGTCGCTCGCGATCGGCGACGAGGCCAAGGGCGAAGGCGGGCAGGCCGACCTGTCCCATCAGGATCACCACCGCCGTCCACGCCGCCTCGGGCGGCGCGAGCCACGCCGCCGTCCAGTAGAGGAAGCCGGTGACGCCGGTGAGGAGGAGGCCCATCCACCGTCCGAAGTAGTAGGCGTTGATGGCCACGAGCGGGTAGAAGAGGTTGACGAAGGGGCTGTCGCCGCCGCCCGTGAGGTAGACGAGGGCGAAGGTGAGCAAGAGATCAACGCCGAGCGCCGCACTGAAGATGAAGCGGGTGGCGCGCGGCCTGATGGTGACGAAGGCGAGGATGCCCGCCTTGTAGATGGCGAACAACTGCACGAGCCAGAAGACGTCGAAGCGGTAGCGCGGCCGGAGCGGCGCCAGGCCGATGGTCGCGAGGGTGCCCACCATCACCACGGCGAGAAGAAAGGCGAAGACGCGCTCGTCCCGCTCGAGCAGTCGGAAGATCGCGTGCCAGGGCTTCCGCTCGTTCGACGTCACAATTCTCCCCACGCCGACTATAGCATTACGGCCGGCGGCTCCTGCGGTAGGCGCCGAGCGCGAGCCACGCCGCGACGGCGGCGACGGCCAGGAGCGTGAGCCAGCGCTCGATCCGGTGAACGTCGCGCAGCACGCCCTCGACCTGGTTGGCGAAGACGTAGGCGAGCCCGAAGCTCACCGGGATGCCGATCACGGCGGCCGCCGCGTCGACTGCGAGGAACTTCCAGAACGGCACGCGGGCGATCCCCGCCGTGAGAAAGGCGGCCGCGCGGAGCCCCATCACGTGGCGCGCTGTGAACACGATCTTCGCGCCGTGCTCCCGGTAGGCCGCCTTGAGCCGCTCTTCGCGTGCACGGCTCAGCACCCGCCGGACCACGCGCCAGTCCAGCAGGAGCTCGCCCCAGTGGCGGCCGGCCCAGTAGAGGACCGCGTCGCCCGCGAGCACGCCCGCGAGGATCACGGGGAGCGCGAGCCACCACCTGAAGACCCCCGCGTGCGAGAGGATGCCGGCCGCGACGATCGGGACCTCTTCGGGCACGGGCAGACCGAGCCCGGCGGCCAACAGGACGAGGAACAGCCCGACGTAATGCAGGTGCTCGATCAGGGTCGCGACCAGACCGCACCTCGAGAAGATCCGGCTCGTGTCCGCTCCCGGACAGTGTATACTTTGGAACGTGCGATCGTCGGTTCGCTGTGAACCGTCCTGCCCAGAATGGAGCCCCTCGCATGGCAGTCAAACTCTTCGTCGGCGGCCTTTCGTTTTCAACCTCCACTGAGCGCCTGCGCGAGGCCTTCGCCGCCGCCGGCGCCGTCGAATCCGCGAGCGTCGTGACGGATCGGGAGACCGGCCGGTCGCGCGGCTTCGGGTTCGTCGAGATGGCGACGCCCGAGGAGGCCGAGCAGGCCATCAGCCGCCTGAACGGCACGGACCTCGACGGCCGGACGATCCTGGTCGAGAAGGCGAAGTCCCCCGGCAGCGGTGGCGGCGACCGCCGCGGCGCCGGCGGCGGTCGCGGCGGCTCGCGCGGCGGCCGCTGGTAGCGACGCCCGCCTCCACCCGTCTCTTCTCCTGCGAGCGCCGGCGGCAATAGTCTGTCGCCATGCCGACGATCCTCCACACCGAGGCATCGCTCGGGCTCGGCGGCCAGGAGCTCCGTATCGTCGCCGAGTCGCGCTGGCTCCGGGACCACGGCTGGGGAGCGCTCATTGCCTGCCAGCCCGAGAGCCGCCTCTTCGCCGAGGCGCGGACCGCCGGGGTAGACGCGGTCGCCCTACCGATGCGCAACGCCGTCGACCTCGGAGCGCTCCTCGCCCTCCGCCGCCTGATGAAGGCCCTCGCCGTCGATCTCGTCCACACCCACAGCTCCACCGACAGCTGGTCGGGCGCGCTCGCGGCGAAGTCGCTCAGGCTCCCCGTCGTGAGGAGCCGCCACGTGTCGATCGCGATCCGGAGCGCGCTCGTCTACCGGCTCGCCGACCGCATCGTCACGAGCGGCGAGGCCGTGCGCGCGATCGTCGTCCGCGCCGGGATTGCGCCCGAGCGCGTCGTCGCAATCCCGCCGGGCGTGGACACGGCACGCTTCCACCCCGCGGTCTCGGGCAAGACGGTGCGCGACGAGCTACGGCTCGGGGCCGGGGAACCCTTGGTCGGCCTGGTCGCCAACATTCGCGGCTCCAAGGGCCACAACGTCTTCCTCGAGGCCGCGCGGGAGATCCTGCGCCAGGCGCCGCTCGCGCGATTCCTGATCGTGGGCGACGGGGTCGGCTACGATGAGGTCCGGCGCCGCGTGTCGGACCTGGGCCTGGCCGAGCACGCCACCATGACGGGATTCCGTCGCGACATCCCCGAGGTGATGGCCGCCCTCGATGTCCTCGTGCTGCCCTCGATCCGCTCGGAGGCCACGTCGCAGGTGATCCCGCAGGCGCTCGCGGTGGGGACGCCCGTCGTCGCCACGACCGTGGGCGGGAGCCCCGAGCTCGTCCGCGACGGCGAGACGGGCCGGCTCGTCCCGCCCGAAGACCCGCCCGCGCTCGCCCGCGCGGTGCTCGAGATCCTTCGCGATCCTGAGCGGGCGCGCGCGATGGGGCGCGCGGGCCAGGCGGCGATCAGCGCAGGGCTCACGCTCGACGCGTCCATGGCGCGCACCACCGCGGTGTACCGCGAGCTGCTGGCCGGGCGGGGACGACCTCCTCACTATCGATGACGGCGTCAGTGTACCGGACGCGCCGAGAAGCGGCGCATGTCGCCTTTCGCACGCCGTCCGTCGGCTTCGATCGCGAAGCCCGACGCCTCGACGACGCGCTCGGTGTCGCGGTTCGGGTGGCAGCCGCCGGAGATCCTGACCCAGAACCGCTCGAGCCTGTCCTGAAACCGGGCCTTCCACGGCCTCGCTGAGCGCACGTGCTCGAGCATGCGGAGCCGGCCCTCCGGACGGAGGACGCGCCTGACCTCGGCGAGCCCGCGTCGCGCGTCCGGGACGCTGCAGAAGACCAAGCCGCTCACCACCGTATCGAACGCGCCGTCGCGGAACGGCAGCGCTTCGGCGCTGCCGCGGACGAGGCGCGCGCGCGGCGCGCGCTGCCGCGCGCGCTGGAGCGATTCCCAGGCGGGATCGAGACCGATGACTCTGACGCCCTCGCGATAGAGGGGGAGGTTCCGCCCGGTCCCGCACCCCACGTCGAGCGCGAGGCCGCGCGCGCCCTCGACGAGCCACCGCCGCCAGCGCCCGAGCCCCAGCCACTCGTAGAGCGCGCACACCGGGTCGTAGAGCCACGGGATCTGCTCGAGGCCCCGCACGAGCGGACTCTAACACCGTTGCGAGGGCTGCTACACTGATCCCCCGTGGGTCTGAGAATCGTCCAGGTCGACGCGTTCACCGACACGCCGTTCCGCGGGAACCCCGCGGCGATCTGTGTCCTGCCCGCGCCGCGCGACGAGCACTGGATGCAGGACGTCGCGCGGGAGATGAATCTCTCCGAGACGGCCTTCCTCCAGGCGCAGCCCGACGGGTGGAGCCTCCGCTGGTTCACGCCCACGGTCGAGGTGGCGCTCTGCGGCCACGCGACCCTCGCGAGCGCCCACGTGTTGTGGGAGGACGGGCACCTCGCACGCGACCGCCAGGCGCGGTTCCACACGAAGAGCGGTCTCCTCACCGCCGACCGGCGCGGTGACTGGATCGAGCTGGACTTCCCAGCGAAGTCCGAGGGGCCGGCACCGGCGCCGGCAGGCCTCGCCGAAGCCCTGGGCGTGGCGCCCAAGTACGTGGGCAGGAACCAGCTCGACTATCTGGTGGAAGTGGACTCGGAGGCGACCGTCCGCGGGCTCACGCCGGACTTCACGGCGCTGGCGAAGCTTCCGGTGCGCGGCGTGATCGTCACGAGCCGCGCCACGTCGGGCGGATACGATTTCGTCTCGCGCTTCTTCGCGCCGGGCTCGGGCATCGCGGAGGACCCGGTGACGGGCTCGTCCCACTGCGCGCTCGGCCCCTTCTGGGGCGCGCGGCTCGGCAAGTCGGAGCTCCTCGCCTACCAGGCCTCCGCGCGCGGGGGCGTCGTCCGCGTCCGCGTCGTGGGCGATCGCGTCAAGCTCGGCGGCCAAGCCGTCACGGTGATGCGCGGCGACCTCGTGTAGAAGAGTCAGCGGGCGGTCGAGGCCCCCTCCGACTTATTAGAGGTGGTAGAGCATCCAGTAGACGAGCACGCCCGTCACGGAGACGTAGAGCCAGAGCGGAAGCGTCCAGCGGGCGATCCTCACGTGCCGCACGAAGTTCCCGCTGAGCGCGCGGTACAGCGTGGTCAGCGCGAGCGGGACGATGACCGCGGCCAGGACGACGTGGGAGACGAGGAGGGGGAAGTAGACGAGCCGGACCCATCCCTGCCCGCCGAACGGGCGCGAGCCGGCGAGCGAGTGATAGGTCACGTAAGAGACGAGAAAGAGGCTGGAGACCACGAGCGCGGCGACCATGCACGCCCGGTGGGCGCTCACGCTTTTACGACGGATGAAGAGGTAGCCCGTGGTGAGGAGCGCCGCGCTCGTCGCGTTGAGGCACGCGTTGAGGAGCGGCAGCGCCGCCACCGCGGGTACGACGCCCGATTCCCGACGGTGCCCGAGCAGCAGGTACGCGACCAGGACGACGACCGCCAGGGAGATCGCGCCGATCAGCCACCGGGCGGCGCGGTCGCTCAAGCGGTCAGGAAGAACGCCACCGCGGCGGCCGCCATCACGGCCGCCGCAGCCCAGCCCAGGACGTTCAGCCAGACGCCATTCGTGTGCTCGCCCATGATCTTCGGATTGCTGCTCACGAGCATCACGAGCACCAGGAGCGGCGGCGCGAGGATGCCGTTGACCACGGCGGAGAGGAACAGCATGCGGATCGGGTTCGTCCCGAACGCGTCGAGCAGCATGCCGCCCACGATCGCGCCCGCGAAGACGAGGTAGAAGCGGCGACCCCGCCTGGGCGAGAGGTCCAGCCCCGACCGCCAGCCGAAGACCTCAGCAGTGGCGAACGACGCCGAGCCCGCCAGGATCGGGACCGCGAGGAGCCCCGTGCCGATCAGCCCGAGCGCGAAGAGGAGGTAGGCCGCGTTGCCGGCGAGCGGCCGCAGGGCCTCGGCGGCCTCGCGCGCCGTCTCGATCTCGGTGATCCCCGCGCGGTTGAGGGTGGACGCCGTCGTCAGGATGATGAAGTAGAAGACGAGGTTCGAGAAGCCGATGCCCGTCATGACGTCGAGCCGGGCGTCGCTCAGCTCGTGCGGCGTCGCGCCGCGCCGCTGCGCCGACGTCCGCCTGCCATGCGCCTTCTCCTCCTCGACCTCCTGCGACGCCTGCCAGAAGAAGAGGTAGGGCGAGATCGTCGTCCCGAGGACGCCGACGAGTGTGCCGACATAGATGGCGTCCCAGCGGAGCTCCGGGAGCACGGTCGCGAGGAGCGCCGCGCCCCACTCGGGACGCGCCAGGAGCGCCGCAGCGACATAGGTGAAAAGCACCGCGGTCATCCATTTGAGATATTTTGCGAAGGTCGCGTAGCTCGCGTACACGGTGACGAGCATGATGCCGACGCCGAAGAGCGGCACGAACACGAGCGTCGGGATGCCGGTCAGCATCTTCGCGGACTCCCCCATGCCCGCGAGGTCGGCGGCGATGTTGAAGACGTTGGCGGCGAGGAGCAGAAGGCACGCGGCGTAGAGGAACGGGCGCGGGTAATGGTGCCGCAACGCGCCTGCCAGGCCACGGCCGGTCACGAGGCCGATCCGCGCGCAGATGAGCTGGACCGCGGCCATCAGCGGGAAGGTCGCGAGCGCGGTCCAGAGCATGCTGTAGCCGAGCGAGGCGCCGGCCACCGAGTACGTCGTGATCCCGCTCGGATCGTCGTCCGACGCGCCGGTCACGAGGCCCGGGCCGAGCAGCCTGAAGTAGCGGACGATCGGGTTGTGGCTGTGGGAATCAGTCTCCTGGGTCTCGATCATGGGAACTGTTTCATTATGCCCCGGTCGACGCGTGGTACCATCGCGAAACCGCAATGAACCAGCGAGCGCGCCGCTCCCAGGCCGGCTGGACCGAACGCCGCCGCGGGCTCGGCTGAGATGGAGTTTCTCGTATCGCTCCTGACGTCGCCATGGGTGCTGGGGGCGGTTGGCGTCGTCGCCGTGGGGGCCTACTGGTACCTGGGCCGCATCCTGCAGCGCTGCCCGCACTGCCGGAGCTGGGTGCGCCGCGCGGTCCGGGGCTGGTTCCGCTGCCCGCGCTGTGGCCGCCAGTACCACCGGAGCGTCCCGGAGCAGCGCTGAGCCAGGGCGCCGTAGAGGCGCGGCTCTGGGCAGGGGCGGCTCGACCACGCGGCCCGCGTTCGTATGACCCGTCGCGGCTGGGCTCCACCAGGGCACGTGCCGTCCGCATTCCACGCGGCGGGAACGGGTCGCGCCCACCCCCGCCCGGAGCCGCCCCTCCACGGCGCCCGGCACGCGCCTGCCGCGCGCCTCTCAGCGCTTGTATTTCATCGGCGCGCGCAGGGGCGCGAAGAACGGCGGGCGCGCCATCCGCCCGACGGGCACCTCGATCAGCACAGGGCGATCGAGCTGGATCGCGTCGCGCACGAGCGCGCCCACATCCGTCGGAGTCTTCGCGCGCATGCCCGCCACGCCGTACGCGTCGGCGAGCTTCATGAAGTCCGGGTTGTGCAGCTCGGCCGCGTAGCTCCCGCCCCAGGCCTCGTCCAGGTCCCGCGCGACGTTGCCGTAGGCGTTGTCGTTGAAGACCACGGCGATGACGTTGATCCGGTGGAGCACCGCGGTTGCAAGCTCCTGCGAGTTGTAGAGGAAGCCGCCGTCCCCGCAGATCGCGATCACGGGACGCTTGGGGCATGCGACCTTGGCGCCCAGCGCGGTCGGATACTCGTAGCCGAGGTTCCCCGAGTAGGACGACGTGAGGTAGGTCCGCGGCTGGTACACGGGCCAGAACGGACGCGAGTAGTAACCGATCTGGGTCATGCCCGCGACGACGATCGCGTCCTCGGGAGCCCCCGCGCGCAGCGACCTGAGGATCGACGTGTTCGGCTCCTGGGACATGCTCGCCGCGATCTCGGCGCGCAGCGCCTCGCGCTCCGCCTTGCGCGAGCGTCGCGGCGGCGCCGCGGCGCGCAGGCGCTCGAGCAGCTCGGCGAGCGTCGCGCGGGCGTCGCCGACGAGGCCGAAGGTCTTCTTGTGGTTTCGCCCGATCTCCTCGCCGTCCACGTCGAGCTGGATCACCTGCTGCTCGGGCTTCGGCGCCGCGAGGGCCAGGCGGCTGCCGACGACGAGGACCGCGTCGGCCGCTTCGAAGTACCGCCGGAGCGCGTTCTGTGGCCAGAGCGCCGCGCCGAGTGAGAGGTCGCTCGCGTCGCCGAGCGCGCCCTTGCCCTCGGCCGATTGGACGACGCCTGCCTGGAGGTATTCGGCCACGGCGGCGAGCACGTCGTGGCAGCCGGAGAGGTGGACGCCGCCGCCCGCGTAGATCACGGGGCGCTCGGCCGCGAGGAGCATCCCGGCGGCGCGGTCGATGTCGGACCTCGACGCCGCAGGGCGCTCGGCGCGGCTCGGCTCCACGAGCTCCACCTCGCCTTCGCTCTCCATCGTGTCGGGCGGCAGCTCGAGGTGGACGGGACGCGGCCGCCCCGTCCGGAGCTGCTCGACCGCCTCGTGGGCGGCGCGTGCCACGTCGCCGACCTCGAGCACGCGCCTCCGCCACTTGGTGATCGGCGCGATCGCGTCGAGCTGGTCGTTGACCTCGTGCAGCACGCCGATGTTCTTCCCGAGCTGGGCCTTGGGGATCTGACCCGCGATCATCAGCACCGGCGAGGAGGCCGCGTACGCCGTGCTGAGGCCGGCCGACGCGTTGAGGAGGCCGGGCCCCGGCACGACGAGGGCCGTACCGAAGGTGGACCCGGCGCGCGCGTAGCCGTCGGCCATGTAGCTCGTCGCCTGCTCGTGGCGAGTGACGACAAAGCGGATGCCGGGCTCGTCCCTGAGCGCCGCCACGACGCCGTAGAGCTGGACGCCGGGCAGGCCGAATACGACGCGCACGCCTTCCCGGTAGAGCTGCTTCACGAGCGCCTCACCGCCGGTCATCCGCGCCATCTCATCGCTCCTCTCGAGTGTGGACCGCCTCGCCGCCCGTCGGGGAGCACTCGGCTAGGGACGCCCGTCGAGCGCGCGCCGGAGCTGGTCCAGGTGGTTGTCGTCATGCCAGGCGATCACGCTCACGAACTGGTCGATGGTCCGCCGGCCGCGCGAATCGAGATGGACGCCGCCGCGCTCCCACTCGCGGGCGCCGAGCGATGAGAGGAGCGCGAGCGTCTCCTCGCGACGCCGCCCGAACGCGTGGAGCGCTTCGGCCGCGTCGTTCCTCGGATACTGGCGCTCCTCCGCCCAGCGGTTCGGGTTCGAGCGCGGAAAGCGCGGCTCGTCCATCGCCACGATCATCCTCAGGCGGTCGAGGAACGATTCCTCGTTGTCGCGCAGGTGGCAGAGGACCTCCTTCGCCGCCCAGTTGGTCGCGTCCGGGCGCCGCGAGAGCGCGTCGTCGCTGCGCCCGGCGATCGCGGCGACGAGCTCACCGGGCGTCCGCGCGAGGCGCGCCAACCGCGCCTCGCGTGGCAGGTGCCCGTATTCCTCGACCGTCATGGACGCGGCAGGACCCGCGCGAGAGGCTCGAGGTTCTTCAGGTCGGGCTTGAGCCGGCCGACGCCGTGGTCGTGGATCGCCTGCACCACCGCGTCGTTGACGGGCGTCGGGACACCCACGCGCCGGCCCTGCCGGCAGACGTGACCGTTGAGGTAATCGATCTCCGTCCGCCGTCCGCGGAGCACGTCCTGCAGCAGCGAAGGTCGCCCGCCGCTGAGATGGCGCGCGCCCGCCGCCATGTCCCGCTCCACGTCGGCGAGGCCGCGCCCTTGCACCGCGTCGACGAACCGCTGGGCCGCGATGCCGTAGATCGGCTCGATCTCGTAACCCGACGCCCGGCCGACCTCGACGACCTCGGCGGCGATGTGGATCGCGATGCGGCGCGGGAGCGGCTCGCTCCTCACCTCCGCCGACCCCAACCCCGACAGGCCGGCGAGAGGATTCGCCATGCAGTTCACGGCGAGCTTCGACCAGCGCTCGCCCCAGAGGTTCGTCGTCACGTGCGCGGGGGCGACGTCGCTCAGGACGCGCGCGAGCTCGCGCGCCCGCGCGGTGTCCTGACCGTCCAGCTCGCCGATCTTGAAGCCGATCTTCCCCGTGTCGGTGCGCGTCGCATGGCCGGGCTCGTACATCCCCGCCCCGATCGTGATCACGCAGCCGAGCGTCCGCCCCCGCCCCGCGATCGCCGCCACCCGCTCGTCGTTGATCCCGTTCTGGAAGTCCACCACGACCCCGTCCGGCCTCACATGCCGTACCGCCAGCGCCGTCGCCCACTCGGTGTCGTACGACTTCACCGCCACGAACACCGCGTCGAACGGCTCCTCGATCGCCTGCGCCTCGTGGAGATGGCAGGCCTTCACCTTGACGACGTGCTCGCCGCACGTCCCGGAGAGCCTGAGCCCGTGCTCGCGCATCGCCGCGACGTGCTCCGGCCACTGGTCGATCAGCGTCACGTCCTGCCCCGCCTTCGTGAGGAGCCCGCCCACGACGCTGCCGATCGCGCCTGCCCCGACGATCCCGATCCTCATGTCCCCCGGTCCCCCTTCGCGCCCGACATGATAACGTGAAGCGCGATGGCTTACGACTTCGACCGGGTGATCGAGCGGCGCCACACGGAGAGCTCGAAGTGGAGGAAGTACGGCGAGGACGTGGTCCCCCTCTGGGTGGCGGACATGGACTTCGCGTCGCCCGAGCCGGTGATCCGCGCCCTGCGCGAGCGCGTCGAGCACGGCGTCTTCGGCTATGGGTATAACCAGGAGCGCTCCCCGCTCCACGACCTCTTCGCCGACCGGCTCCAGAAGCTCTACGGCTGGCGCGTCGAGCCCGACGCGGTGGTGCTGATCCCGGGCGTCATTCCAGGGTTCAACGTGGCCTGCCGGGCGCTCACCTC
>QHTD01000054.1 GCA_003220675.1 Candidatus Rokuibacteriota bacterium
AAGACCAGGACCGCGATGAAGAGAGCCGGACGAGCCGACAAGAGAATTGCGTACCCCAGGGCACGAACGGCAGAGAAACCTCGCCCCCGCTTGAGGGTGGCCGGTTGCATGCCCTGCTAGTGAGCAACAACGGTACCAGCCCCTCCGGCAGGCCAGGATCGACGATTAATCAGGCGCTTCTGTCACTCGACCTTTCCGGATTCGACTTGTCCCTGGTAAATTCCTGCGGCCAGGGGCAGTGGGTTGGTAAGAAATCAGCTATCAGAAGTCGAAGACTGAGCACGCGCTCCGGTTGCACGGTGTAGAACGCGTCGGGATACACGACGACGCTCACGCGCGCGCGGAGGCCGGCGCGGTCGATGCGTCGGCGGTATCCGAATACCGCCTTCGCTCCAGGCAGGAGCCGCGTGTCCGCGCGCTCGCGCGAGGGATCCGGGCTGGAGGCACGATCTCCGTGACCCTCAGCGTCGAGAACACGCGCGTCGGCCACGCCTTCCCGACGTATGTCACGCCTCGGGTCGTGCTGAGCGCCGAGCTCGTCGACCAGGCGGGGGTAAATCATTGCGGGAAGCCGCCAGGAACTGGTGATCGCGCGCGACGTGACACTCGATAGCGCGAGGCGCCGGCGCGCGCGACCATCGTGAGCCCCGAGCGCAACATCGCGAGATCGTGAATGCTGTGCCACAGGTGGCGGCGGTCGGGCATGTGGCAGTCCTGGCACTAGACGCCCTCGGGCGCGAACCGGCTGGCCTTCCATTCCGCGTACGTGTTCTCGAGCAGCTTGCCGTTCAGCGCGAGGCCGTCGGGCGCGAACTGGTGGCAGCTCTGGCAGAACTCGGAGGAGAGGAACGCCGGGGTCCGCGTCAATCTTCCGCCAGCCGTCGATTCTGCGCAACTTGATCAGCCCGCCCGCCACGAGGCTGAAGAGCAGGACGACGGCGGCGTCTTCGCTCGGCAACGAGCCTTGCGTCTGTGCTGAACCATGTGCTGAACGGGCCGCAGTTTGATGCGATCAGAGGGCTGCTGTAAGAAAATTGTCAACCAGCGAGACAACGGTTCAGCACACGAAACGGAATAAACGAAGCGAGGTTACGAAACACGTCTGAAAAGTTGGCGTGTTCCGCAACCCCGCCGGGTCCTATTAGGAAACTGCTGCTCTATCCGCCTGAGCTACGGGGGCACGCGGACTTACGAGGCGCTCGCCGTTGATTCTACCGCCTTCCGGATGCCGCAACGCGAATTTGAGGTCCCTACCGGGAACTCAGATATCTTGGAAGAGATGCGTCGGACATGAGCCCGGGAGGCCACCTCGTCACCACGGCGGTCGCGGCCGGCGTCGGCCTCGCCGCCACCGGTTCGGTCCCGTTCGCCGCCGGCATCGTGGTCGGCGGATTCCTCATCGACGTGGACCATGCGGTGGACTATCTGATCGTCGAGCGCCAGCGCGAGCTCACGCCCGCCGCGTTTCTACGCTACTACACGGAGGGCCGCGCTCGGCGCGCGGTCCTTGCGCTGCACTCCTACGAGTTGTTCCTGGCCCTCGCGGTGCTCGCGTGGTGGCTCGACTCTGCGTGGCTCGCGGGCTATCTCGCGGGCGGGGCGATGCACCTCGTGCTCGACATTGTCTTCAACGGTCGGTTCACGCCGAGAAACATCTTCGCGTTCTACAGCTTCGGCTTCCGCCTCGCGCATGGCTTCGACGCCGAGACGCTCTTTGGCTCGGAGCCGCGCATCGTGCCCGTGGGCTTCTGGCGTTCGTTCTTTTCCGGCGCCAGCCCTCGCGCTGGGGGTCGGCCCGTCCCGCGCGGGTAACGGGCGTCCGTCAGAAGAGATCGGACGCGTCCACGCCGCGTGCGGCCAGGAGCGCGCGAAGCTTCCGCAAGCCCGCGGCCTCGATCTGCCGCACGCGCTCGCGGGTGAGGCCCAGGCGCCGGCCGATCGCCTCGAGCGTCTCGGGCGGCTCCCCCTCGAGGCCGAAGCGGCGGCGCAGGACCAGCCGCTCGTTCTCGGCCAGATCGTCGAGCACGGATACCAGCTCCGCGCGCTCCCTGAAGAGCGCGCCGACGGCCCCGCCCGGGTCGCCGGATGGATCGGCGACGAGATCGGCCACGCGGCCCTTCCCTTCGCCGACTGGCGCCTCGAGGGAGACGGGGTGCCGGCGGATCTCCTCGAGCTCCTCTGCCTGCTCGACGCTCATCCCGAGGGCGGCCGCGAGCTCGTCGGCCGTCGGCGCGCGCCCGAGGATCTGGCTCAGCCGCCTCTCCTCACGCGCGTAGCGCCCGAGCAGTAGCTCGACGTGCACGGGCAGACGGATCGTCCGCGCCTGGTTCGCCAGCGCCCGCACGATCGCCTGGCGCACCCACCACGTCGCGTAGGTCGAGAAGCGCGCGCCGTGCTCGGCATCGAACTTGTCGACGGCGCGCAGCAGCCCGAGGTTCCCCTCCTCGATCAGGTCGGGGAGCGGCAGGCCGCGATTGAGATAGCGGCGGGCGATCTGGACGACGAGACGCAGGTTCGACTCGATGAGCTTCGCCTTCGCCGCCTCGTCACCGGCGCGGGCGCGCCGGCCCAGCTCCGCCTCTTGCTCGCGCGTCAGGAGGGGGATCCGCGCGATCTCCCTCAGGTAGACACGGAGGTTCTCGCGGCTGGTCTCGCGCGTCTCGTCCCGGACGTCCTCGTCCACCTCGTCGGGCAGCGTGTCGAGCGGCTCGTCGGGGATGACGTCCTGGGCATCGTCACTCATCGGGCGGATTGTCGTCCGTCTCCTCCACGCGCGCAATCCGGGGCGGGAGCGGCAGGAGGTAGAGCGGATTATAGGTGAGCCCCAGGCGGCGGATCTCGAAGTGCAGATGGTCGGTCGTTGCGCGGCCCGTCCGGCCCACCGTCGCGATCGTCTCGCCCGCCGCGACGCGGTCGCCGGCGTCGACGAGGTTCCGGTCGTTGTGAGCGTAGATCGTGACGAAACCCCCGTCGTGCTCGACCTTGATGACGCGACCGTAGCGGGGCTCGACGCCGCTCATCACCACGACGCCGGGGGCCGCGGCCCGGACGGGCGTCCCGGGCTCCGCCCTGATGTCGATGCCGGTGTGCCAATCGTTTCGCCGTCGGCCGAAGGTGGACGTCACGGGGCCCTCCACGGGCCAGACGAACACGACGCCCAGCTCATCCACGTCGGGCACGCCGAGCTCGATGTGCGCAGGCGCGCGTGGCACCGACGCGCGTGCGCCCTTGCCGCCCTGCTGCGCGACGACACGGGGTGCGCTCGCGGGCGTCGCCAGCGGAATGACGAGGCGCTGGCCGATCCTGATCACGACGCTCGCGCTCGCCATACCGTTCTCGGCCACGATCGCGGCGACGGTCACGCCGTATCGCTCCGCGAGCTTGACGAGCGCGTCGCCGGACCTCACCACGTGGACGCGCGGCTCCGCGGGCGTGGCCCCCGTGGGGGCGGTGGTGTCCGCGGCCGACGCGCTCCAGACGGCCACGAGCCCCGCGGCGCCCAGGCCGAGCATCGCGACGTCACGACGCACGCCCGCCGTCACGGCTCGAACTCGGCGAAACGGATCCCGAACGACGCGAAGCGCCCAGTCGGCGGCAGCCACCGGACCGTCACCTTCTCCACCCGGGAGAGCGGCGGTCCCTTCTCCAGCTCTCGCACAAACTCCTGGATGACCGCGCGCGGCCCCTCGGCCCGCGCGCGGACGCGGCCGTCCTTGAGGTTCGTCACGAAACCCGAGAGGCCGAGGTGCTCGGCACGGCGCTGGACGTAGTTCCGGTAGCCGACGCCCTGCACGTGGCCCTCCACGACGATCTCCGCTGCAGATCGTGGTTCGCTCACGAGGGTCCGACTCGGATTCGGGGACCGCCCGGCGACCGGTCGGGGCCGGCCGCCGGGCCGGAGATCATTGGTCGGGGCGAGAGGATTTGAACCTCCGACTTCACGGTCCCGAACCGTGCGCGCTACCAGGCTGCGCTACGCCCCGACGCGACCCGACCATTGTACACAAGTCGGTCAGGCCTCCCACGCGTACTTTCCGACGAGCTTGACGAACTTGCACTCGCCGCACTCGCGCGTCTTCATCTCGCCGCCGATCTTCTCGACCAGCGTGAGCTCCTGGTTCACGGCGTCGCCGATCGGCACCACCATCCTCCCGCCCTCGACGAGCTGCTGAAAGAGCGGCGGCGGCACCGCGGGCGCGCCGGCGGCGACGAGGATCCGGTCGAACGGCGCCTCGTCGGGCCAGCCGAGCGTCCCGCCGCCGACGCGCACCCACACGTTCGTGCAGCCGAGCTGCTCGAGGAGGGCGCGCGCACGCTCGGCGAGGCGCGGCAGCCGCTCGATCGAGCACACCCGGCGCGCCACTTCAGCCAGCACCGCCGTCTGATAGCCCGATCCCGTGCCGACCTCGAGCACCTTCTCGCGTCCCGAGAGCTCCAGGAGCTGTGTCATGAGCGCGACGATGTACGGCTGGGAGATCGTCTGCTCCTCGCCGATCGGGAGCGGATGGTCGCCGTAGGCGCGCCCGCGGAGCGCTTCCTCGACGAAGAGTTGGCGGGGCACCTTGCGCATGGCGCCGAGCACTCGCGCGTCGGTGATCCCGCGGCGCACGAGCTGCTCCTCCACCATCTGCGTGCGCACGAGCTCGAACGGGTCGTACGCGCGCTCCACTACTCGCTCCGCGCGCGCTTCCGGGTCGCCGGTCGGTACTGGGCGTCGAGGCTCCGGCTGAAGTCCGCGAGCTGGTCGAATGCCCTGTGATTGGTGAGGTCGAGGTGGAGCGGCGTGATCGAGACGTAGCCCTCGTGCAGCGCCCCCATATCGGTGCCCTGGAGCCCCTCCCACTCGGGCTCGCCCGCGCCGATCCAGTAGTGCGGGCGACCCCGCGGGTCCGTCTGCTCCACGATCTTCCCGGTGTAGACGCGGTGGCCGAGACGCGTGAGCCGGATGCCGCGCGGGGGCTCCCCCGGCACGTTGACGTTGAGGAGCGTCTTGGGGGGCAGGCCCGTGACGAGGACCCGCAGCGCGATGAGCCGCGCAACCTCCGCCGCGACGGCGAGGTCGCCGCCCGCCGCGAGCGAGACCGCGATCGAGGGCACGCCCAGGAGCGTTCCCTCCATCGCCGCCGACACGGTGCCGGAATACGTCACGTCGTCACCGAGGTTCGTGCCGTGGTTGACGCCGGCGACGACGAGCACGGGTCGCTCGGGCAGGAAGCCCAGCACGCCGAGGTTGACGCAGTCGGAGGGCGTGCCGTTCACCCCGAACCGCCGCTCCCCGAGGCGGTCGACTCGGAGCGGCCGGTGGAGCGTCAGCGCGTGGCCGCAGGCGCTCTGCTCGCGCTCGGGCGCCAGGACGTACGCGTCCCCGAGCTCGGCCAGCGCCTGCTCGAGCGCGGCGAGGCCGGCGGCGTGGACGCCGTCATCGTTGGTAAGCAGCAGCGCGGGCATCGAAGAGAGAAATGGTCGGGGCGACTGGATTTGAACCAGCGACCCCATGACCCCCAGTCATGTGCGCTACCGGGCTGCGCCACGCCCCGACCTCAGGCGTGAATTGTCGCAGAATCTCCGCAGCCCTTCAAGGAGTGAGGCGTGCGCGGAGCGCGCTAAGACGGTCACGGATGCGCCGGAGCGCCTCGGCGTACGCCCCTTCCTTCATGCCGAGCTCAAGCTGCTCGGTCGACTTTCGGGATTCGGCGATGAGGCGCTTCTTCGCGCCCTCGAGCGTGAGGCGCTCCTCGTAGAGCAGGGTCTTGATGCGCTGGACGAGGTCGAGGTCGCGCCGGCGATAGAGGCGCTGCCCCGCCGGGTTCTTCTTCGGACGCAAAAGCTTGAACTCCGACTCCCAGTAGCGGAGGACGTACGCCGGCACGCCGGTGATCGTCTCAACCTCGCCGATCCGGTAGTAGAGCTTCTCTGGGGCGGGCGTCGATCCGTCGGTTACGGCGTGGCGCTGTTGATCCGTTGCTTCAGCCCCTTGCTCGGCTTGAATGTGAGCACCCTGCGCGCCGTGATCTCGATCGACTCGCCCGTCTGGGGATTACGTCCGCGCCGAGACGCCTTCTTCCGGATGCGAAAGTGCCCGAAGCCCACGATCTTGACGTCTTCGCCCCGCTCGAAGCACCGGAAGATGATGTCGAAGACGGACTCGACCACCGAGGACGACTGACGTTTGGAGAGTCCGTGGGCCGCGACGGCATTGACCAGATCGTTCTTCGTCACGGTGACGCCTCACCTCCTCGCGATGAAGGGCCTGTAGCCCTTCCCCTCGAGCTCCTTCTGAGCCGAGGTCGCGGCGGCGCGATCCGGGTATGGCCCCACCCGCACGCGGTACAACACCTCGCCGCCCGCGCTCCCCGCGGGCGCGGCTGTCGCGGATGCCGGCGCGCCGGACCGACGCACCTGGACCTTCAGCCCCTCGGCGGCGAGGTCCTTGGACAGCGCGATGGCGTCGCGCAGAGGCAGGCTCGGCTTCACGACGACGCCGTCGCGCGCGGGCTCGGTCGAGAGTCCCTTGGCGGAGAGCTTCACCGTGATGTCCTCAGGCGACCCGCCAACGACGAACACGTCGTACTTGTCGGAGACCGCCCCGCCGCTCGCGGGCGGCGCAGATGGCGCCCTGTCCACGCCACCGCTCGTGGACGACTCCAAAACGGGGTAGTTCTGCTCACGGAGCCGCGCGGCCAGCCGCCTGGCGGCGTCCGCATTCTTGAACGCCCCGACCTGGATCCAGTAGGCACCGCTTCCCGCAGCCGCGCTCGGCGCTGACGCCTTCGCGGTCCGGCGCGCGGGCTGCTTCTCGGGCTTCGTCGTCTTCGGGCGCTCCGTCTGCTTCTCCTCCTTCGTGGCGGGAGCGGCCGCCGGCGCTGGCGCCGGGGCCGAGGGGCCGGGGGCTACCGGCGGGTTTTGTGCTGACTCCGGAGCGGGAGCAGGAGCGGGAAGCGGCAGGGCAGGCGACGCCGGCGTTCCAACCGCCATGGGTTTGGGCGGTGGCGGGTTCATCACGTCGAGGACGTACGGCACGGCGAGCACGCCGGCGACGCCGAGCAGGATCACCACCAGGAGCACGCGGAACCACAAGGAGGCGAAAATCGACCGCCGCGGCTCCGTGTCGTAGCCCCCGGACCCTCGTCTGTCGTCCGCTGTCATTTGCGCGTCATCTTAGCATAGACGTTGAAATTCCTACGCTTTCCGTGGTCGCGCGCGAGAACACGAGGTCGCCGATAAGCGCCTCGGCGTCGCTCCCGGTGTCATCGCTGTCGATCATGACGGCCACCTGCCCCACCCGGGGCGGCTGGCGCCCGAACAGGGCGACGTAGTCGGCGGCCACGTTCCGCCTCTGGCGCTGCCAGGTGCCCAGGCGCGCCGTGCCGGACTCGACGACGATGATCCTGACGTTGGCGGCCTTCGGGTTCGAGAGCTGAGTCCCGACGGGCGCGCGGCTGTCCCATACGTAGCCGACCACGTCGCTGCTGGTGAGCGGCGCGGGCCAGCGCGGAAAGACGACGTAGACCTGGGCGGCCTCGTCGTCGGTTGCGCTCTGGCGCACGTCGCCCGCCGCCGGGAGGCGCACCACCTTCCACGACCACGTGAGGAGCGGGAACTCTTTGAGGTCCACGATGACGTCACGGTAGAGGGCGAACGACGCCCCCGAGCTCCGGAGCTGCAGCGCCATCCCCGCCTCGGCGCGTACGAGCTCGACCGACGCGCGCCCGGCGAACTCCATGAGCCCCCAGCCGGCAGGGATTCCTTCGGCGGGGAGCTCGGGCGGAACGCGGTCGGCGACGGGCACGACGATGCGGCCTCCGGCGTCGGGGCGTGGCACGCGTCGGTCTGGGCTCAACGCCGCCACCGGTGAGACCGCCGACACACCGCCAGTGTCGGGAGGCGGGGCTGCCCGCCCGCCGAGGTAGAACGCGCGGTGCCGCGGGCTCGCAAGCAGCACGAGCGCGCCGCCCAAGAGGACGAGCACGACCATCACGACGACCTCGTTCCGGCCCCGACCCCGACCGGGGCGCCTCACCGCCGGACCCTCCGGGCCCCTGCCCGCGCACGCGTCGGGGCCCCCTTTCGAAGCGAGAGCCGGATCGGTGTCCCGGCGAAGCCGAACGCGTGGCGCAGAGACTTCACGAGGTAGCGCTCGTAGGAAAAATGAATGTCGTCGGGCTTGTTGACGCGCAGCGCGAAGGTCGGAGGCGCTGCGCTCACCTGCGAGGCGGACTGGAGCGCGAGCGGCACGCCCCCGACCGAGACGGGGCGGCGCTCGATCGCCGCGCGGAGCGTCGCGGTCACCTCCGCCGGCCCGACACGCCTGCCGAACTCGGCGGCCACCTTGTCGATCGTGTCGAACAGCTCCGGCACCCCTTCGCCGCGCACGGCGGACGTGAAGCAGACGGGTGTGTGCTCGAGGAAGGGGAGCCGGTCGCGGAGCTGCTCGACAACTTCCGCCTTGCGGACCAGTCCCCTGGGCACCAGGTCCCACTTGTTGACGACGAGCGCGGTCGCGCGGCCGGCCTGGTCGGCGTAGCCCGCGATGTGCGCGTCCTGCGCCGTGATCCCCTCGGAGGCGGCGAGGACGACGAGTGCCACCTGGCACCGCTCGAGGCTCCGGAGGGCCATGACGACGGCGAGCTTCTCGAGGGGCTCGTGCACGCGCCCCTTGCGCCGGATGCCCGCAGTGTCCACGAGCACGTACGAGTGCCCCTCGTAGACGAGCGTCGTGTCCACGGCGTCGCGGGTCGTGCCCGGGGCCTCGTGCACGAGCACCCTCTCGGCGCCCACCATCGCGTTCACGAGCGACGACTTGCCGACGTTGGGCCGACCGATGACGGCGACGTGCACCGGTGCGCCGGGACGTGGAGGAGGCGACGGGGAGGCAGGAATCCGCGCGCGCAACACCTCGAGCAGCTCGGCAACGCCGCGTCCGTGCTCGGCGGAGATCGCCACCGGCTCACCGGCGCCGAGGCGGTAGAGGTCGGCCAGGCCGGCCTCCTGAGCCGGCCCTTCGACCTTGTTGGCCGCGAGCACGACCGGGCGGCCGGTGCGGCGGAGGACACGCGCGATCTCGGTGTCCAGGGCCGTCGCCCCCTCGCGCGCGTCAACCACGAGGAGCACGAGGTCCGCTTCCTCGACCGCGGTGAGGACCTGGCGGCGCACGCCCTCGATCAGGGGCTCCTCCGAGGAGGGATCGAAGCCGCCGGTGTCGATCACCGCCGCTTGCCAGCGCTCGAAGCTCACCTGGCCGTAAAGGCGGTCGCGCGTGACGCCGGGCACGTCGTGCACGAGCGCCTGGCGCCTGCCGACGAATCGGTTGAAGAGCGTGGACTTACCGACGTTTGGTCGGCCAACGATCGCGATGACGGGCAGGTCGGCGCCGCGGGCCATCGCGGTGGACCGCCTAGACGCGACCGAGGGCCCGCAGGAGCGCGGTCGGCGACGGCTCGACGACGCGCACGCCCACGCCGAGGTCGCGGGCGAGGTCGGCGGCCGTCAGGTCGTCGAGAAAAACGCCGTCCACGTCGCGGACTGCCACCGCGGGAACGAGCACCGCGCGCCCGAGCTCGGGCTGCGTCGCGAGATGACGCCGGACATCCTGGCCCGTGAGGAGCCCCGCGACGCCGATCGCGTGGCCGAAGAAGTCGTTCGGCACCGCGGCGACCCGGACGCCGTGGCGGTCGAGCCCGGCCCCCGCGAGCAGCACGCGGAGGCGCGGACCGAACATCTCCCCTGTGACGAGCGTGACGGGTCCCCGCACGGCAGGCGGCGGCCTCCGCGCGAGCGCCCTGGCGAATCCGTCCTCGAACCGGCGCACGAGTCCGATTCCGTCCTCGACGACGGGGAAGCCTTCGTAGGCGCGCGCCGGCGGCAGGGGTCGGCCGGCGAGCAGGTAGATCTCGTCGGCGGGGAAGACGAAGCGGCTACCCAGCTCCGCGAGCCAGCGGTGCTGCCAGCCCTCCACCGTGGCGATCAGCGCCTGCGCCTCGTCAGCGGTGAGGCTCCGGAGGGCGGGCAGCCGCTCGCGGTGACGCGTGAGCCCGACCGGCACGATCGCGGTCGTCGCCACCTTGGGGTGGAGCGGGGCGAGGTCGAAGACGGTGCGCTCGAGCTGGGGGCCGTCGTTCCAGCCTGGGCAGAGCACGATCTGGGCGTGCATGCGGATCCCCGCCTTCGCGAGCCGCTCGAGCCGCGGGAGGATCTCGGCGGAGACGCGCGGGCGCCCGAGCAGCGTGTGGCGCAACTGCGGGTCGGTCGCGTGGACGGAGACGTAGAGTGGCGAGAGGTGCTGCTCGATGATGCGCTCGAACGCCGCCTCGTCGAGGTCGGTGAGCGTGATGTAGTTGCCATGAAGGAACGACAGGCGGAAGTCGTCGTCCTTGACGTAGAGGCTCCGCCGCATCCCCTTCGGCAGCTGGTGGATGAAGCAGAACACGCACTTGTTGGCACAGGTCGCGATCTCGCCGGCGCGGGGCGGCTCGAGCTCGACACCGAGATCGGCGCCCCGTCGCTCGAGCGGGAGTGTCAACAGAGTCCCGTCCCGCTCCACCCGAAGCTCGAGCTCCGGCTCGCCCGCGTGGAACTGGAAGTCGATCGCGTCCCGGAGCCGGTGGCCGTTGATCGCAAGGACCCGATCGCCCCGCGTGAGGCCGGCCGCAGCGGCCGCCGTCCGGGGGCGGATGCGGGCGACGACGACGCCGGTCACGTCAGCGGACACTGGCGTCGTCATGGGCGGGGTCGCGCTCCGCACCTGGCGCGGCGCTGAGAAACTTCATCCCCTGCACGAGGTACTGGAGGCCGGAGATCACCGTGAACGCGGCGGCGAGCCAGAGGACGAAGCGCGGGACGATCGGCACGTGCAGGAAGCGCGCGAGGAGCCCCGTCAGCACGGTGAGGATCTGGAAGAACGTCGCGGCCTTGCCCGCCCACGTCGGCCGCGGGTAGACGCGCGCGCCGAGCATGTAGACGAGCAGCGTGCCGACGACCAGGATCACGTCGCGACTGATCACGACGACGGCGATCCAGAACGGGAGCACCTTGAGATAGGTGAGGGTCACGAACGACGCCGTGAGGAGGAGCTTGTCGGCCGTCGGGTCGAGGAACGCGCCGAGGCGGCTCTGGCTTCGCCGGCGCCGCGCGATCCAGCCGTCGAGCAAATCGGTCAGGGCCGCGCCCGCGAAGACGACGAGCGCCGGTCCCGGCTTGCGGTAGACCAGGAGCGAGACGAAGACGGGGATCAGGAGGATCCGGAGGACCGTGAGCCAGTTGGCGAGCCCCATAGGCAAACGACTCAGTCTAGCATCCCGGCCGACGCCGCGGACTCGCCGACGATATACGGCGCGAGCCGTCCTCGAAGGCGCGCCGGCAGCTCGACCTCGAGGCGCACGGCGTCGGGCTCGTCGGCGCGCGCGAGCACGCGCCCGAGTTCGTAGCACAGCGCGAGCGCGGTGCCGTCGGCGTGCGGGATGCGTAGCGTGACGGCCACGGTGGCGGGAAGCGCTCCATCGATCGCCTTCAAGAGCTCCTCGATTCCGCTTCCGGTCGTCGCGGAGATCGGGACACCGCCGTGTCGCGCACCCAGGTCGCCCTCGACGCGGTCCATCTTGTTGAACGCCAGCAGCGTCGGCCGGTCCGCGACCTGGAGCTCGCCCAGGAGCTCGTCGACCGCCCGCATGTGCTCGTCGATGGCCGGGTGGCTGGCGTCCACGACGTGCAGCAGGAGGTCGGCGTCCTGCAGCTCCTCGAGCGTGGCGCGGAACGCCGCGACCAGCTCGTGCGGGAGCTTGCGGATGAAGCCGACCGTGTCCGTGAGGATGAACGCCTGGTGGCCGGCGGGCTCGACCAGGCGCGCCGCCGGGTCGAGCGTGACGAAGAGGCGGTCCGCCGCCGTGAGGTGCACGCCCGCGAGGCGGTTCAAGAGCGTCGTCTTGCCCGCGTTCGTGTAGCCGACGAGCGCGACGACCGGCGCGCCCATTCGCCGCCGCCCGGCGCGCTGCAGGCGGCGATGGATCTGGACCCGCTCCAGCTCGCCGCTAATCTTCATGACGCGGTTGCGAATGACGCGCCGGTCGGACTCGAGCTGGGTCTCGCCCGGCCCCCGCGTGCCGATGCCGCCGCCGAGACGCTCGAGGTGGCGCCACTGCCCCACGAGCCGCGGCAGGAGATACGTGAGCTGGGCGAGCTCCACCTGGAGCTTGCCCTCGCTCGAGCGCGCGCGCTGCGCGAAGATGTCGAGGATCAGCGCGGTGCGGTCGACCACCTTGATCCCCAGCGCCTCGGAGATGTTGCGCTCCTGGCTGGGCGACAGCCGGTCGTCGGAGACGAAGAGGTTGGCGTCTCTGGCGTGCGCCGCCTGGCCGATCTCGTCGATCTTCCCCTTGCCGAAGTAGAGCGCCGGGCTCGGCGCCTTCCGCTCCTGGACGACGCGCTCGACGACGCTGCCGCCGGCGGCCTCGACCAGCCCCGCCAGCTCCTCGAGCGACTCTTCGATCTGCCACCGTCGCTGCGACGGAAGCCGCACCGCCCCGATGACGGCCCGCTCGCGGCGGGGCATCGTGCTGTTGCGACGATCTTCGCTCACGCGAGCACGCCCTCCTTCCACGCCGGGGTGAGCCTCCGCGCGAGCGTCTCGGCGACCGCGGCCGGGTGCTCGGCCGCCTCGACGTCGATCCACTCGATGTCCGGCTCACGCGTGAACCACGTCCACTGGCGCTTCGCGTACCGCACCGTGTCTCGCTGCATCCGCCGGAGCGCCTCGTCCTCGGTGAGGCGTCCCTGCTCGAGCGCGACGAACTCCCGATAGCCGATCGACTGGAGCGAGGGCAGCGCGGGCGAGTAGCCCTGGACCAGGAGCCGGCGTACTTCCTCCCTGAGGCCCGCGGCGACGAACGCCTGGGCCCGCCGTCTCAGGCGCTGAGCGAGCGCCGCCCGGTCCAGCGTGAGACCGAAGTAGGTCACGTCGTACGGCCCGCTCGGATGTCGCCAGCGTCCCGCCTCGGAGAACGCGCCGCCGCCCGCCCGCACGATCTCGAGGGCCCGGATCACCCGCACCGCGTCGTTCGGGTGGAGGCGCGCCGCGATCGCCGGCGCCACGCGGTTGAGCCGCTCCCAGAGCGCCGGTCGCCCCTCCCGGGCCGCGAGGGCGGACAATTCGCGGCGGAAGAGCGGATCGGCGGGAGGCGCCGCGTCCAGGCCCCGCACGAGCGCGCGGATGTAGAGCCCGGTGCCGCCGACGACGATGGGCAACGCGCCCCGCGCGCGGATCCGCTCGACGAGCGCGGCGGCGTCGCAGCGGAAGCGGGCCGCCTGGTACCGGTCATCGGGATCGACGATATCGATCAGGTGGTGCGCGACCGCCGCGCGCTCTTCGGCTGTGGGCTTCCCCGTCGCAGCGTCCATGCCGCGGTAGACCTGCCGGGAGTCGGCGCTGATCACCTCGATCGGCAGCAGGCGGGCGAGCGCCACCGCGACGGCCGTCTTTCCGACGCCGGTGGGACCCGCGATCACGACCAGGCGGGGCCTCACGTGCGAAGCCATGGACCCCAGTTTACGCGCCCCCTCGGCTCGCATTACCAGGTCCTTTTCAGCTCTCGCCGGATGTCGCCGAGCGACACGCGGCTCACGATCGGCCGCCCATGCGGACAGAAGTAGGGCGTCTCCGACGCGCCGAGCTCCGTGACGAGCCGCTCCATCTCCTCCCGTGCGAGCGGCGTGTTCGCCTTCACCGCGGCGCGGCACGCCACGAACGCCAGGGCCCGCTCGAGCGCTGGCTCGCCGGCTTTCGGCCCCGCGAACTCGTCCACAGCGGCCTCGATGAGCCGCTTGGGCTCGTCGCCCTTCAGGAGCGCGGGGACGGCGCGCACGACGATCGCGTCGCCGCCGAAGCCCTCGATGGCGAACCCGAGCCGCTCGAGCGGTGCGCGCCAGCGCTCGAGTACGGCTCGCGCTCCCGGCGGCAGGTCGAGCGGCTCCGGGAAGAGCAGCGCCTGCGAGGCGGACTTCCCCGAGTCGAGCTCGCGCCGGAGCCCCTCGAAGATCACCCGCTCGTGGGCGACGTGCTGATCGAGAAAGAACACTTCGTCGTCGGACGCCGACACGACGAACGTGTCCTGAACCTGCCCGAGGACGCGGCCGAAGAGCGGACGCGCCTCCAGCGGGGCGGACTCCCCGAAAAGCGCGGGCTGCTCGGCGACGCCGCCTGCCGGCGCGGTGGCGGACGCCTGCGCCCCCCAGTCGTCCCCCACCTGCACCCCGGGAACCACCGCGGGGCGCCGCAGCGCCTGCTGCACGGCGGCGGCAACCATCTCGGCGACGAGGCGCGGGTGGCGGAAGCGCACCCACGCCTTCGTGGGATGGACGTTCACGTCTACGTCGGTCTCGGGGAGCGCGATCGTGAGCACCACGATCGGGAACCGGTCGCGCGGGAGCAACGGCCGGTACGCGTCGAGCATCGCCTGGGTGAGGGCGGGGTCGCGCACGGGCCGCCCGTTGACGATCAGCGCCAGCTCCTCGCGTCCGCCGCGCGTGAGGTCGGGCGGGCTCGCGAGGCCACGGATCGCGACGCCGTGCTCGGCGTGGTCCACACCCAGGAGCCGGTCGGCGACCTCCCAGCCCCAGACGGCCCCGGCGCGCTCACGCAGATGCTTGGCCGCGGGAGTCGTGAGCGCGGCGCGCCCGTTGTTCGTCGCCCGGAGCCCGACCTCCGGATGGGCCAGCGCGAGCTGGGTGAGCACGCGCAGGCTCGTCGCGAGCTCGGTCGCCGGTGACTTCAAGAACTTGAGTCGGGCCGGGGTGTTGAAGAAGAGGTCCCGCACCTCGACGGTCGTCCCCGGCTCGGCGGGCACCGTGAGCCGCTGGGTGACCTTGCCACCCTCGCCGGCCAGGCGCGTGCCCTGGGACAGGCCGCGGGCGCGGCTCGTGACGGTGAAGCGCGAGACGGCGCAGATCGCCGCGAGCGCCTCGCCCCGGAAGCCGAGCGTCGCGATCGCCTCGAGGTCCTCGTCGCTGCCGAGCTTGGAGGTCGCGTGCCGCTCGAGCGCGAGCGGCAGGTCCTCGGGCGCGATGCCGACGCCGTCGTCGGTCACCCGGATCAGGACGGCGCCGCCGTCCCTCAGGTCCACCGCGATGCTCCCGGCGGCGGCGTCGAGGGCGTTCTCCACGAGCTCCTTGATCGCAGAGGCCGGGCGCTCGACGACCTCGCCCGCCGCGATCTTGTTGACGAGGTGATCGGGCAGCCGCCGGATGCGCGTCACGGAGCCTCTGGTACCTCGGGCGGGCCGACTCGCTCAGGCTCGCCCCGCGCGTCGGTCGCGCTGCGGCTTCGCATTCCCGCGGCGCGTGCCGGCCGCGCGGACCCCGCGTCAACGGTGCGCTGCTGCCATTTGTGCAAGAGGTTGAGCGCTTCGAGGGGCGTCACGTGGGCGAGGTCGAGCGCCGCGAGCTCCGTGGCGATCGGATCGGGCGCGGCAGGCGTGAACAGGCCGAGCTGGACGGCGTCACGCGCGTCGGCGCGCACCTGCCCCGCCTCCTCCAGCTCGGTGAGCAGCGCTTTGGCGCGCGCGATGACCTCGGGCCGCAGTCCCGCGAGCCGAGCCACCTGGATCCCGTAGCTCCGGTCGGTCGCTCCGGGCAGCACCTTGTGGAGGAAGATGATCTCGTCGTTCCACTCGCGCACCGCGACGTGAAAGTTCCTCACGCCGGGCAGCCGTCCGGCCAGGCGGGTCAGCTCGTGGAAGTGGGTCGCGAAGAGAACCTTGGCGCCTTGCCCCCGCTCGTGGAGCGCCTCGACGACGGCCCAGGCGATGGCGAGCCCGTCGAAGGTGGACGTGCCCCGCCCGACCTCGTCGAGGAGGACGAGGCTCCGCGGCGTGACGTTGTTGAGGATCGTCGCGGTCTCGACCATCTCGACCAGGAACGTGCTCTGGCCGCGGGCGAGGTTGTCCTGGGCCCCCACGCGCGTGAAGATCCGGTCGATCACGCCGATACGCGCCTCGCGGGCGGGCACGAACGCCCCCATCTGCGCCAGGATCACGATGTGGGCCGTCTGCCGAAGGTAGACGGACTTGCCCGACATGTTCGGCCCGGTGAGGATCACAATCGGTCCCGCGCCGTCCTGCGCGAGGTCATTCGGCGTCACGACGACTCCGGGGCGCGCCTCGAGCACCGGATGGCGGCCGTCCGCGATCGTGAGGGCCTCTCCACGGTCCACGACGGGACGGACGTGGCCCCGCGCGTGGGCGACCTCGGCGAGCGCGGCCAGCGCGTCGAGCCGCGCCAGCGCCCGCGCGGTGGTGAGCAGCTCCGAGGCGCGCGCGGCGACCTGGCGCCGGACCTCGTCGAACAGCTCGTACTCGAGCCGCCGCCGACGCTCGTCGGCGCCGAGCGCCTTGGCCTCGTACTCCTTGAGCTCCCCGGTCACGTAGCGCTCGGCGCCCGTGAGCGTCTGCCGGCGGACGTACTCGGGCGGCACGCGGGCGGCGTGGGCGTGGGTGATCTCGATACCGTAGCCGAACACGCGATTGAAGCGGACGCGCAGCGACGGGATCCCGGTCCGGGCACGCTCACGCTCCTCGAGCCCGGCGATCCAGTCTCGCGCCTCGCGCGCGTCTCTCACGATCGCCGCCAGCGTGTCATTCCAGCTCTCGCGGATGATCCCGCCGTCGTGCAGCGTCAGCGGGGGCTCGTCGACGAGCGCCGCCTCGAGGAGCGCGCGCAACGACTCGAGGTCGGCGAGGTCCGACGCCGCGGCGGCGATCAGCGGCGCCTCGATCCCCTCGCAGGCCTCCCGGATCCGGCCGAGCGGCTCGAGGCACGCCCGGAGGCCGACGAGGTCGCGCGCGTGGGCCTGGCCGAGCGCGGCCCGGCTCGTGAGCCGCTCGAGGTCGCCCACCGGGCGCAGGAGGGCGCGAAGCCGGGCGCGCCGGGCGGGCTGGTCTACCAGCGCGGCGACCGCGATCTGTCGCGCGGCGACAGCCTCGGGATCGAGAAGCGGCCGGAGCAACCACTGGCGCAGGAGCCGGGCGCCCATCGCCGTCACTGTCTCGTCGAGCACGCCGAAGAGCGAGCTCCCCGCGCCCCCGTCGCTGCCCTGGAGGAGCTCGAGGGTCTCGACAGCCGTCGCGTCGAGGACCATGGAGTCCACCGCCGTGAGCCGCGTGAGGTGCCGGAGATGCCCGAGCGCGTCGCCCTGCGTGGCCCGGAGGTACCCGAGGGCGAGGGCTGCGGCCTCCTGCCCCGCGGTCATGTCGCCGACGCCGAAGCGGTCGAGCGCGTCCACCTGGAAGTGGGCGCAGAGGTCGGCGGCAGCGCGGCGGGGGCCGCCCGCGACGGGCTCCCAGAAGGTCAGCGTCGCGCCAGCGGCCTCGAGCCGGGCGAGGAGCGCCCTGTCCTCGCGCGTCGCCCCGGGCACGAGGATCTCCGCGGGCCGCCGGAGCAGCGCGGCGGAGAGCACGGCGTCCTCGCGCGCGCCGTCCTCGCCGACCCAGAACTCCCCCGTGGACACGTCGAGCAGCGCCACGCCCCTCGCCTCGCGGCCCCGGACGACCGCCAGGAGAAAATTGTTCGCGGCGCCCGCCAGGTAGGCCGTGTCGGTGATCGTGCCGGGTGTGATGATGCGGACGACGTCGCGCTTCAGGAGCTTCTTCGTCCGGCCCGGCGTCTCGAGCTGCTCCGAGATCGCGATCTTCCGGCCCGCCCGGACGAGCCGTGCGAGGTACCCGTCGGCCGCATGGTGGGGGATCCCGGCCATCGGCGCGCCCTGGCGCGAGGTCAGCGTGATCTGGAGCAGGCGCGCCGCGACCTCGGCGTCCTCGAAGAAGGTCTCGTAGAAGTCGCCGAGGCGGAAGAGCAGGAGATAGTCGGGATACCGACGCTTGAGCTCCCGGTACTGGAGCATCATCGGCGTGAGCGCACTGCCGCCGTCAGCCAACGACCCGCCCCCGGAGCCTGTCGTAGGTCGCATCGAGCGCCTCGGGAATGACCCGGACCTCGCCCAGCACCGGCATGAAGTTCGTGTCGCCGTTCCAGCGCGGCACGACGTGCACGTGCAGGTGATCGGCGATGCCAGCCCCCGCGACGCGCCCCTGGTTCAGCCCGATGTTGAACCCCTCCGCCCTGTACTCGGCGGTCAGGATCTGCACGGCGAACTGGACCAGATCGATCGCGTCACCGACCTCTTCGGTCGTGGCATCGACGAGCGTCCCGACGTGGCGGTTCACCACGGCCATGAGGTGGCCCGGCGTGTAGGGATAGCTGTTGAGGATCAGGAAGGCACGCTCACGGCGGCAGAGGACGAAGCTCCTCCGGTCGTCGGTGCCGGAGAGGGCCTCGCAGAAGACGCAACCGGTGGGCGCCGCCCGCGAGACACCGACGTACTCCATGCGCCAGGGCGCCCAGAGGCGCTTCACGCCGGCCGGGACGAGCTCACGCGTTGACGAGCTCGCGCAGTCGCTTTCCTACCTTGAAGAACGGCACCCGTTTCTGGGGGACGTCGACGCTCGACCCCGTCTTGGGATTGCGGCCCTTGCGCGAGTTCCGGTGACGGATGCGGAAGCTGCCGAACCCCCGCAGCTCGACCTTGTCGCCCTTCGACAACGCGTCGGTGATGTTGTCGAAGACCGTGTTGACGATCGTCTCGGTCTCTTTCTTGGTCAGGTTCGCGATCTTCGAGACTTCGTCGATCAGGTCAGCCTTGGTCATCGTCCGCTCCCGTCCTGATTGGCGCAAAACTTTCGCTTGGAACTATCTGGCAACCTAGCATGGCGCATGGAAGAATGTCAACCAGCGTAAGGAGTTAGCCGCCACCCGCACACTGGTGGGGCCCCGATGCGGGGTCTCGAGAAGAAATGCCATTTCCCACGCCGTGTTGGGGTGGGCTCGCTCCAAATGGTGGGTGGAGTTGAGAGTCCATATTTAGCAATCACTACCGTTGCTTACCCATCAACAAGTACGAACTGACTCTAGCGACAGCTGGCGATCATCGTTCTCAGTCCATCAGGTAGAGCGGCGTCTTGAATAGCGGGAGGGAGGGTGTGGCGAGGCCCGTCAGGCCGAGCTGATTCCGGAGCAGGTCCACCACCGAGAAGCGGCGCCGCGGGCCGACGACCTTTGGCGGCTTTGGCAGCCCCGCAAGGGTGGCGGCGCCGTCAACCGCGTCTTCGAGCCCGCCGAGCGCGTCGATCATGCGGAGCGCCTTGGCTTGGCTCCCCGAGAAGACGCGACCGTCCGCGAACCGTCCAACCTCTGCGCGGTCGAGCTTGCGGCCGTCGGCAACCGCAGCGATGAACTGGCCGTGGACGTCGTCCAGCAGCGTCTTCAGAAGACGGCGCTCCTCGACGGTCATGGGCCGCGCAAAGCTGCCGATGTCCTTGAACTCGCCCGCCTTGACGACCACGTACTCGACGCCCACCTTCTTCATGAGCGCGTTGAGGTTCGCGATCTGCATGACCACGCCGATGGACCCGGTCAGCGTCCCCGGGTTCGCGTAGATCTGGTCGGCCGCGACGGCGACGTAGTAGCCGCCCGACGCGGCCACCGAGCCAAGCGAGGCGACCACGGGCTTGCCCGCCTCCCGGAGCCGCCGGATCGCGCCGTACAGCTCTTGCGTGGGCGCGACGGCGCCGCCGGGGCTGTTGATGCGGATCACGACGGCGCGGATGGCGGCGTTGTCACGATATGCCTTGATCTCGCGGACCAGGTCGTCGACGTCGACGATGACGCCCTCCAGCTCCACGATGGCGACGCGCTCGCCGAAAAGGGCGCCACCCGCGCCCCGGGAAGCCCCGAGCATGGACGAGGCAAACGCCACGAAGAGCGCGGTCGTGCCGAGGTAGATGACGAGCGCCCCGCCGATCACCGCGAGGCGGCGGGGCGGTCTACTCCTCGTCGTCGTCGAAGTCATCCCGCTGCTTGCCGCGCTTGCCCCGGCGGCCGCGGGGGCCCTCCTCTGGCCGCGGCGGCTCGATGGCGTGAGCGAGTTCCTTCAGCGAGAGCCCGATGCGCCGCTCGTTGGGATCGACGCGGATCACGAGCAGCGTGAGCTCGTCACCGACGCTGACCAGCTCGTCGGGCCGGGCGATCGGTCGATTCGACATCTGCGAGACGTGCAGGAGGCCGTCCACGCCGGGCTCGAGCTCGATGAACGCGCCGAAGTCCGTGAGCCGGACGACCTTGCCGGTGACGCGCGAGCCCATCGGGTAGCGCTGGGCGACCGTCGCCCACGGGTCGGGCTGGATCTGCTTGAGCCCGAGGGAGATCCGCTTGTTCTCCTTGTCGATGTTGAGGATCTGCGTCTCGATCTCCTGCCCCTTCTTGAGAATTTCAGACGGGTGGCCGACGCTGCGGGTCCAGGACATGTCGGAGATGTGCAGGAGGCCATCCACGCCGGGCTCGAGCTCGATGAACGCGCCGAAGTCGGTCAGGTTGCGCACCTTCCCCGCGACCCGCGTCCCCGGGCGGTAGCGCTCCTCGATCGTCGCCCACGGGTCGGGCTCGACCTGTTTCATGCCGAGCGAGATGCGCTTCGCGGCGCGGTTGACGTCGAGCACGATCACGTCCACCTCGTCGCCGACGTTCACCAGCTTGGAGGGATGACGCACGCGGCGCGTCCACGACATCTCCGAGACGTGGACGAGCCCCTCGACGCCGGGCTCGAGCTCGATGAAGGCGCCGTAGTTGGTGAGGCTCACCACCCTGCCGCGGGTCTTCGTGCCCGGCGCGAACGTCTGCTCCACGCGCTCCCACGGGTCCGACGACTTCTGCTTGTAGCCGAGCGAGACGCGGCCCGTCTCGCGGTCGAAGTGCAGCACGACCACCTCGATCTGGTCGCCGACCTGGAAGATCTCCGAGGGATGGCCCACGCGCCCCCAGCTCATGTCGGTGACGTGCAGGAGGCCATCGATGCCGCCCAGGTCGATGAAGGCGCCGTAGTCGGTGATGTTCTTCACGGTGCCCGTGAGCACCATGCCCTCGGAGAGCACCTCGAGCGTGTGCTTCTTCTTCTCCTCGCGCTCCTCCTCGAGGACGGCGCGGCGGGAGAGGACGACGTTGCCGCGGCGCCGGTTCACCTTGATCACCTTCGCGCGAATCGTCTGCCCGACCATCGCGGCGAGATTCTTGACGGGGCGGAGGTCCACCTGTGAGCCGGGGAGGAAGGCCTTCACGCCCACGTCCACCGCCACGCCGCCCTTGACGACCTCGACGATCCGGCCCTCGACGGGCAGCCCCTTCTCGTGGGCCTGCATGATCGCGTCCCACACCTTGATCTTGTCGGCCTTGTCCTTCGAGAGGACGATCAGCCCCTCGGAGTCCTCCTTGGCCTCGAGGTAGACCTCGATCTCCTCGCCGACCCTGGGGAGCTTGCCGTGACGGTGAAACTCCTCGATCGGGATCGCGCCCTCGCTCTTGTAGCCGACGTCCACGAGGACCTCCGTCGAGGTCACCTGGACGACACGGCCGCGCACGACCTCGCCCTCCTCGAACTCGCTGCTGGTCCCTTCGTGGAACCAGTCCTCCATCCGCTCCTCGGCCGCGTCGTGTCCCTCCTTTCGCAGCGCGCCGAGGGAGTTCTTGGGTTCGTCCGTCTTCATCCCGCCAGTTCCTCCAGTCATTGGATTTGAGCGTGCACGCGCGGCTTCAGCCGCGCCCCGTCAGCCGCCACGCTATCTTTGAGTCGTGCGATCGCGGCCATCATCTCCCGGCCCGCAGCCTCGTACTGCGCGCGCCGGTGGCCTCCGGCCCGCCGCCCGCCGTCGAAGGAGAGCGGCGGGCCGAACACCACCGTGATCCTCGCGGGCCGGAAGAAGCGGCGGCCGCGTGGCCACGCGCGCCCGCTTCCGCTGATGTACACCGGCACGACCGGCGCGCCGCTCGTGACCGCGAGCATACCCGCGCCGGTCTTCGCGGGCCGGAGCACCCCTTCCTCGCCCCGCGTCCCCTCGGGGAAGATCAGGAGCGCGCCCTCGGCCTCGAGGACGCGGAGCGCCGTCCGGAGCGCGCCAGGGTCCGGTCCCTGGCGCCGGACCGGTCGCGCGTTGAGACGCCGGATCAGCGTCCCGAAGAGCGGGATCCGGAACAGCTCCACCTTGGCCAGAAACCAGAGCTGCCGCGACACGGCGGCGCCGACCAGCGGCGGATCGAGGAAGCTCGAGTGGTTGGCGACGAGCAGGACGGGTCCCCTGGACGGCACGTGGTCCGGGTTCTTCGCCTCGAGCCTGAAGAAGAGCCGCAACAGGGCCGCGGCGACCGGCTTGGCAAACGCGTAGAGCCCGCTCATCGGCGCCCCGTCCGCGGCGCGGCCCTCCGCCCGGCACCCGCGGCGCCGCTCGACCTCGGCCAGCATCCGCTCGACCACCTGCTCGATCGTGAGTTCCGACGTGTCCACCTCGATCGCGTCGTCCGCTTTCCTCAACGGCGCGAGCGCGCGGGTCGTGTCCTGGACGTCGCGCCGCCCGATCTCGCCGCGGACGGTCCCGAAGTCCGCCTCGAGGCCGCGCGCCCGCAGCTCGGCCTGCCGGCGCCGCGCGCGCTCGTCGAGCGTCGCGTCCATGTAGAACTTCACCTCGGCATCCGGGCACACGACGGTCCCAGTGTCGCGCCCCTCGAGGACCACGCCGCCCGCCGCCGCCGCGCGCCGCTGGAGCGGCGTGATCTTCTCGCGGACCGCGGCGAGCCGCGTGAGCCGCGAGGTCAACTCGCTGATCCGTGGCGTCCGGATCTCGGCGGTGACATCCCGGCCGTCGAGGAGCAGCCGGTCCCCCCGGAGGCGGACGTCCACGCCCTCGAGGTGGGCGCGGAGCTTCGCCTCGTCGTCGGGCGAGAGCCCGGCCGCGTCCACCGAGAGCGCCAGCGCGCGGTACATGGCCCCGGTGTCGATGAACCGGAAGCCGAGCCGCTCGGCGAGGCGCCGGCCCACCGTGCTCTTGCCCGCAGCCGCCGGACCGTCGACCGTGATCACCGGCTCACGCCCTTCGGCTCCCCTCATGCCTCGACGGTCACTGCCGGCCTGCCGGCCAGCGCGTTGAGCATCTCGACGAACTGGGGAAAGGACGTCGCGACGCACGCCGTGTCCTCCACGACCGTCTCGCCGTCGGCCACGAGGCCTGCGACCGCCAGCGCCATGGCCATCCGATGGTCGCCGCCGCTCGCCACGCGTGCGCCGCGGAAGCGCTGGGGCCCCTCGATCACCATCCCGTCAGCCCGCTCCTTGACGCTCACGCCCATCTTCTTGAACTCACGCGCCAGCGCGGCGATGCGGTCCGATTCCTTGACGCGGAGCTCAGCGGCGTCGCCGATCGTGGTGGCCCCGCGTGCGGCGACGGCGGCGACGGCGAGCGCGGGGATCTCGTCGATGAGGCGTGGCACGAGCTGGCCGCCGATGGCCGTCGCCCGGAGGTCTGCCGAGCCGAGGGTGAGACTCACCGAGGGTTCCGCGTCCTCCTCCGCTCCGGCCCCCACCGATTCGACGCGCGCGCCCATCGCCTCGAGGACGACCAGGATCCCCGTGCGCGTCGGGTTCACGCCGACCCGCGTCACCGTCACGCGCGCGTCGGGCACGATCGCCGCGGCGACGAGCAGGAACGCCGCCGAGGAGATGTCGCCGGGGATGTGCACGGTGGTCCCGCGGAGGTCGCCGGGCTCGAGCGTCACCGCGCCACCGTCGACGCGGAGCCGCGCACCGAACTGGCGGAGCATCCGCTCGGAGTGGTCGCGCGAGGGCGCGGGCTCCTCCACCGAGACCGGGCCGTCGGCGTAGAGCCCCGCGAGCAGGATCGCCGATTTGACCTGCGCCGATGCGACGGGAGACGTGTGCGCGATCGCCCAGAGGGGCCGCCTCCCCTTCACCGCGAGCGGCAGGCGCGTGGCCTGGGCACGCCCCACAACCGCCGCGCCCATGCGGCCGAGCGGCTCGGTCACGCGCGCCATCGGGCGCTGCCTGAGCGACGCGTCGCCAGTGAGCAACGTCCAGAAGGACTGGCCCGCCAGCACGCCCAGCAGAAGGCGCGCGGTGGTGCCGGAGTTGCCGCAGTCGATGACGTCGCCCGGTTCCTGGAGCCCGTAGCGACCCGCGCCCGCGATCCGATAGTGGCCGGGCCCCTTGCGCGTAACCTCGGCGCCGAGGGCCTGGACCGCCGCGATCGTGCGCAGGCAGTCCTCGGCCTCGAGGTAGCCGTGAATCTCCGTCACGCCGTCCGCGAGCGCGCCGAGGAGCGCCGCGCGGTGGGAGATGGACTTGTCCCCCGGCACCTCCGCGGTCCCCGCGAGCCGGTCTACGGGGCGGACCCTGAACCTCACTGCATCGCCTCCCGTGCCGCCTTGATCCTCGCGAGCGCGGCGCGAAGCTCCGCTGCGGAGCCCCGCGTGACGCAACGCTCGAGCTCCGCGAGCGCCCGCCGGAACGCGTCGAGGCTCGTCGCGAGCGCCGCGCGGTTGGCCAGGAAGATCTCGGTCCAGACGTCGGGGTCGGAGGCGGCGATGCGCGTCGTGTCCTTGAACCCGCGCGCGGCGAGCTCGAGGGCGGCGGGCTCGAAGCGCGTCACGCCGTCCACGAGGGCGCAGGCGACGAGGTGCGGCAGGTGGCTGATCGCCGCGACCGCCTGGTCGTGGGTCGGAGCGTCGAGCGCGCTCACGCGCGCGCCCATCGCCTCCCAGAACTCGGTCACGGCCTTCACGGCACGCGGCTCGGTCCGGTCGGTCGGCGTCAGGATCACCGTGGCCGCCCGGAAAAGGTCGGCCCGCGCGACGCCGTAGCCGCTCCGTTCGGAGCCCGCCATCGGGTGACTTCCCACAAATGCGAGCGCCCGCCGCGCGGCAAGCTGGTCGGCGACGCGGACGATCCCGGCCTTCGTCGAGGCGACGTCGGTCACGGTGGCGCCGTCCGGCGCCGCCCACCACACGCGCGGCAGGAGCGCCTCGACCGCCAGCACCGGGACGGCGAGGAGGACAAAGTCGGCGTCGCGCACGCCCGCTTCGAGGTCCGTGGTGACGCGGTCCAGCGCGCCGTCGCGGAGGGCCGTGCCCAGGCGCGCTTCGTCGCGACCCACGCCGACGATCTCGCGCGCCAGCCCGCCGGAGCGGACCGCCTTGGCGACCGATCCTCCGAGGAGGCCGACGCCGACGATCGTGAGCCGCTGGATCACGCAGACTGCTTTCCGAGCACCCGGCGAAGGGCCTTGACGAGCTTCCGGTTCTCTTCGGGGGTCCCCACCGTGATGCGCAGCGCCGTCTCCATCCCGAACGGGGTCATCGGCCGGACGATCACGCCCTCGTGGAGGAGCTTCTGGTAGATGTCAGCCGCGCTGCGCCCGACGTCGACCAGGATGAAGTTGGCGCGCGCCGGCACGTACTGCACGCCGAGCGTCTTGAACTCGTCATAGAGGAAGTGGCGTCCCGCCTCGATCATCCGCACGCACTCGAGGATGTGGCCGTCGTCCTCGAGCGCGGCAAGCGCGGCCGCCTGCGCGAGCGAGTTCACGTTGAACGGCTGGCGGATCCGGTTCATCAACGCGATCGCATCCGCGTCCGCGACGCCGTAGCCGACGCGCAGCCCGGCGAGGCTCGCCGCCTTCGAGAAGGTGCGGAGGACGGCGACCTTGCGCCCCTGCTTGACGTAGTTGAGCGTGTCCGGGAAGTCCGGGCCCAGCGCGAACTCGATGTACGCCTCGTCGAAGACGACGATGGTCCGCTCGGGGACGCGCGTCATGAAGCGTTCGACCTCATCGGCCGTCACGATCGTCGCGGTGGGGTTGTTGGGGTTCGCGATGAAGACGACCTTCGTCATCGGGGTGATCGCGCGCGCCATCGCCTCGAGATCGAGGCGATGCTCCTTCAGCATCACCATGACGCGGACGCCCCCGGCCGCCTGGACGATCATCGGGTACACGACGAAGGACGGGTGCGGGACCACCGCCTCGTCGCCGGGCCGGAGGAACGCGCGGACGAGCAGCTCGATCAGCTCGTTCGAGCCGTTGCCGAGCACGATCTGGTCGGGCGACGCTCCGTGTTTCTTGGCGAGCGCCTGCCGCAGATAGAAGCCGCTGCCGTCCGGGTACCGGTTGAGGTGGTTGAGCGCGGCGAGGATCGCCCGCTGCACGCGGTCGGAAGGCGGCAACGGGTTCTCGTTCGACGCGAGCTTGATCGCGTTGTGGATGCCCAGCTCGCGCTCCAGCTCCTCGATCGGCTTGCCCGGCTCGTACGGCGCGATCCCGAGGATGTGTTCGTTGGCCAATGACTCCCACTGCGTAGGCATGCTCTCTCCTTAGGCGGCCGGATACGACCCGAGGATCTTCAGGTACAAGGTCCGTTCCCCGATCTCACGAAGCACGGACGCGACCAGCGGAGTGTCGCGATGTCCCTCGAGGTCGACGAAGATGACGTACTCCCAGGGACTCTGCTTGGCCGGTCGCGACTCGATCTTCGTGAGGTTGATGCCGTCGCGGGCGAGCGGCTCCAGGATCCGGTAGAGGGCGCCGGGCACGTTCCGCATCGCGAAGAGGATCGAGGTCTTGTCGCGCCCGGTCGGGCCAATGGGCCGGCGACCCACGACGAGGAAGCGCGTCGCGTTTTGCGGGTTGTCCTCGATACGCGACTCCAAGACGGGGACGTTGTAGAGCTGCGCGGCGAGCTCGGAGGCGATCGCCGCCACCGTCGCGTCGGCAGCCGCCAGCTCCGCCGCGACCGCGGTCGAGAGCGTGTCCTCCGTGGCGACCTCGGCCAGGTGCTCGGCGAGCCACCCCCGGCACTGCGCGAGCGCCTGCGGGTGCGAGACGACGCGCTTGACCTCGTCGAGCTCGGCAGCGCGCGACAGGAGGTGATGGGTGATCTCGAGCTTGAGCTCGCCGCAGATCAGCGTGTCGGAGACGATAAGGCGGTCGAGCGTCACGTTGACGGCGCCATCGGTCGAGTTCTCGACGGGCACGACGCCGACGTCGGCGCGCCCGCGCTCGACGTCGTCGAAGACCTCACCGATCGAGCGGCCCGGGCGGAACGTCGCCGCCGCGCCGAAGCGCTGGAGCGCCGCCTGGTGCGTGAACGTCGCCTGCGGGCCCAGGTACGCAACGGTCAGAGGGGCCTCGACCGCGCGACAACCGGACAGGATCTGGCGCCAGACGGCGGCGACGGTGTCGGAGGCCAGCGGCCCGCGGTTCTTCTCGATCAGGCGCCGGACGATGTCGGCTTCACGCTCCGGCGCATACGACGGCGCGTCCTGACGTCGTTTGAGGTCTCCGATCTGGAGGGCGGCCTCGGCGCGTTGGGTGAGGAGGTCTAGGATTTGGTTGTCGAGGTCATTGATCCTGGAACGCCAATCGTCCAGGTTCATAGGGACTCCTGCCGACCCTGCTCTCTCGAATCGCGCTCATTATAGGCCCACGACGGAGACGAGGGCAAGTCAGCTGACGCGCCGTCCCCCGGCGTGCTCGGCGACCGCCGCCCGCAGCGCGGCGACCTCGCGCGGCGTGAGCCGGCGGACCGCGCCCGGCGCGAGACCGCCGAGCGCCACCGGCCCGAAGGCGATCCGCCGGAGCCGGACCACGCGATGCCCGAGAGCCTCGCAGTAGCGCTTGACCTCGTGCTTGCGCCCTTCGGTGAAGGTCAGCCTGAGACGGCTCCGGCCGGCGCTCGAGTGGACGAGCTCGACCGCGACGGGCTTCGCCGGACCGTCGTCGAGCACGGTGCCCCGACGCCAGCGCCCGAGGGCGCCGGGCGCCACTCTCCCCTCCACGTCTGCCTCGTAGACGCGCGGGAGCGCGTAGCGCGGGTGGAGGAGCCGGTGGGTCAGCGCACCATCGTTGGTCAGGAGGAGCAGGCCCTCGACGTCCCGGTCGAGGCGCCCGACCGGGTAGAGGCGCGCGCCGACGTCCGCAAGGTCAGCGACGACGGGACGTCCCTGGGGGTCGGCGAGGGTCGTGACGTAGCCGCGGGGCTTGTTGACGAGGAGGTAGTGCTTCGCCTCCGGCGGCGGCAGTTGCCGGCCGTCGACGGCGATCCGGTCGACGTCGGGATCGGCGAGGGTGGCTTGGTTCCGCGTGACCACGCCGTTGACGGCGACGTGGCCCTCGGCGATCAGGCCGTCAGCTCCCCGCCGGGACGTCAGCCCCGCCTGCGCCAGGATCTTGTTGAGCCTCAGCTTCGCCATGCTCGGCCACGGCGGCCAGCTCGGGCATCTGGAGGTCGCCCTCGACCTTCGGCAGGTCACCGAGGTCGCGCAGGCCGAACGCGACGAGGAACTCGCGCGTGGTCTCGAAGAGGTACGGCCGACCCGGGGCGTCCTTGCGGCCCGTGATGCGGATGAGGCGCCGCTCGAGCAGGTTGTCGAGCACGCCCTCGGAGTTCACGCCACGAACCGCGTCCAGCTCGGGGCGCGATACCGGCTGCTTGTAGGCGACGATCGCCAGCGTCTCGAGCGCAGGTCGCGTCAGGCGCTGCTTCGTCCGCGACCGCGTGAGGCGCACCAGCCAGGGCGCCAGCTCGGGCCGCGTGACCATGCAGTAACCGCCGCCGACCTCCACGATCTGGAGGCCGCGGTCGGTGTAGCGGGCGGAGAGCTCCTCGACGAGCTCACGCGCGGCGGCGACCGACGGGAGCTCGAGCACCTCGCGGAGGCGCGCGAGCTCCAGCGGGGTGTCCGAGGCGAAGAGCAAGGCTTCCAGGATGTCAGTTCGAGCCGGCATGGGTCTCTCCGCTGTGGCGTTCGATGACGATCTCGCCGAAGAGCTCGGTCTGTTGGGTGCGGATCCGCCCGAGACGGACCAGCTCCAGCACCGAGAGCAGGGTGACCACGACCTCGGAGCGGCGGCGCTCGCCCCCGACGAGCGACGAGAACAGGAGCGACCACGTGTCGCGGAGCAGCGTGAGGATCTCGGTCATCCGCTCGAGGACCGAGGGCGGGTTGGGCTCGATCTCGCGGGGCGTCTTGCGGAGCTGCTCCTCGATCAGGCGCCGCATCGCCCGCTCGAGCAGGTGGGCCGACAGGTCCTCGAGCGGGACCTCCCCTGGCGGTGGCAAGGCGCCCGCCGGGCGACTCCAGAGGAGCGCTTGCTCCGCCTCTCGCGTCCCCAACCACGTGCCGAGGGCCTTCACGCGCGCGTACGCGCGCAGCCGCTCCTCGAGCTCGAGCCGAAGCGCCTCGCCCTCCTCGTCCAGCGCCTCGGTCTCGCTCGGATCGGGCGGCACGAGCAGCTTGGACTTGAGGTGGATGAGCGTCGCGGCCATCACCAGGTACGCGCCGGCGGCCTCGAGGTCGCGGAACTCGATCGCCTCGAGGTGCACCAGGTACTGGTCGGTGATCGTCCGCACCGGCAGCCGCGCCAGGTCGATCTCGTTGGTGCGGCAGAGGTGGAGCAGCAGGTCGAACGGGCCCTCGAAGGCCCCTACGCGGAGCGTGAGGTCCCGGGGCGGCTCGAGGGTCTTCGGCGCGTCCGCCGTCATGGCGTGAGATTCACCGCTCCGCGGACCTCCTCCATCGTCGCCTGCGCCACCGCTCGGGCGCGCCTCGCGCCCTCCTGCAAGACGTCGACGATCACGTCCGGCCGCTCGGCGAACTTCTGGCGGCGCTCGCGGATGCCGTCGAGCCTGGGCACGAGGTGGCGGAGCAGGACGTCCTTGCAGTCGAGGCAGCCGATCCCCGCCGTGCGGCATCCCGTCGCGCACGCCTCGCGCTCGGCGGCGGGAGTGAAAATCTTGTGCAGGTCGAACACCGGGCAAACGTCGGGGTTGCCCGGGTCGCTCCGGCGCTTGCGCGCCGGGTCGGTCACCATGGGCTTGACCTTCCGGATGATCACGTCCGGCGGGTCCGAGAGGTAGATCGCGTTGCCATAGGACTTCGACATCTTGCGCCCGTCGGTCCCCGGCACCTTGGGGATCTCCGTGAGCTTGGCGTCGGGCTCAGGGAACACGGGCGTGAACGCGTTGTTGAAGCGCCGTGCCACCTCGCGCGTCAGCTCGACGTGCGGCACCTGGTCCGCGCCGACCGGTACCCAGCGGGGCTTGTACATCAGGATGTCGGCCGCCTGGAGCAACGGGTAGCCGAGCAGCCCGTAAGACGGCGACGCGATCCCCTGCTGCTCGATGCGCTCCCTGTAGGTCGGCACGCGCTCGAGCCAGCCGACCGGGGTGACCATCGAGAAGAGCAGATGGAGCTCGGCGTGCTCGGGTACCTGCGACTGGATGAACAGCGTCGAGCGGTGCGGGTCGAGGCCCGCGCCGAGCCAGTCCGCCACCATCTCTACCGTGTCGCCCGGGACCGTGGTCGTATCGGTGTCGTCGGTGAGGGCATGCCAGTTCGCGACGAAGTAGTAGCACTCGTATGCGTCCTGCAACTTGACCCAGTTGTCGAGCGCGCCGAGATAGTTGCCCAGGTGGACCTTCCCGCTCGGCCGCATCCCCGACAGCACACGCTCCCTGGCCCCCGTCATCAGCCCCTCGCTCTCTCCCAGACCTTCGCTGAACGGACGAACACATAGTACGCGTAGAGGGCGGCCAGAAGGAAGCCTCGCCAGCCGTCGAGGAACCCGGCGCGGGCCACGTACATCCCGAGGAACCTGCCGGCAGGCCGCAGCACGAGGTCCGAGAGCCTGACTGGCCGCCCGCTTCGGACCCATGCCTCGGCGGCCAGCGTCGAGTACCGGTCGGCGCGCGCCAGGAAATCGGTCACCCCGCGGTAGCTCCGGTGGACGAGCGGTGCCCCGAGCCGTCCGACGGTCCCGGTCACCTTCACCGACTCGTGGACGGCGTGGTCCACGAACTGGCCCCGGCCGCGCTGGAACAGCCTGAGCTGCCAGTCCGGATAGAGTCCGCCGTGACGGACCCAGTGGCCCCAGAAGATGTTCCGCCGCGGTATCCGGTAGCCGTCCGCGGCCTCACCTCTGCCCTCGAGCACCCTTCCGATCTCAGCCCTGAGCTCAGGCGAGACCTCCTCGTCCGCGTCGACGGAGAGGACCCAGTCGCGGGTCGCCTGTTCGAGGGCGAAGTTCTTCTGGCTGGCGAACCCGGGCCACGGCCGGACCCAGACGCGGTCGGTAAACTCGCGCGCGATCTGGACCGTCTTGTCGCTCGACTCGGCGTCCACCACGATCAGTTCATCGGCCCAGGCCAGGCTCTCGAGGCAGTCGCGCAGGCGCTCTTCCTCGTTGAACGTGATGACGACCGCCGAGACGCCGAGCCGGGTCACGGTTGCGGGGGCCGCGAAGTCGGCGCGGTCGGTGGGTGGCCTGAGACGAGGCGCGACCCAGACGAGGTCTGCCCGGCGGACTCGAGCGCCGCGATGACGCCCGCGAGCACCGCCTCCACGTCGATCCCGGCGAGCGTGCCGTCCGGGCTCTGGAGCGCCCGGCGGACCTGTCCCCAGGGGCCGTTGCGCTCGGCGGCGGTCGGTCCGTAGAGCCCGACACACGCGACTCCGAGGGCGGCGGCCAGATGGAGCGGCCCGGTGTCGCCCCCGACGACGACCGCCGCGCGCCAGAGCAGCGCGACGAGCTCCTCGATGGAGCTCGTCGGAGCGAGCAGCGCCCGGCCGTCGCGTGCCGAGTCCACGATCGCCTTCGCGGTATCGTGCTCCCCGGGGCCCCACACGACGAGCACCGACGCGCCGGTCTCCGCGGTGAGGCGTGCGCCGAGGGCGGCGAAGCGGTCGGCGGGCCAGCGCTTGTCGGCCCTCCCCGCGCCCGGCAGAAGGGCGACGAGCCGATCGCTGGGCTTCACGCCCGACCGCACGAAGAACGCGTCAGCACGCGCCTCGGCGGCGGCATTCCTCGGCAGCGGGAACTCGATCGCGGCGGGCCGGACGCCGAGCGGTTCGAGCAGCGCGAGGTACTGCTCGACCACGTGCCGCGCGGTCGCGGGCGGCGTCACGTGCCGGTTCGTCAGGAGCGCGCTCCAGCGCTCACGGCAGAGGGCGGGGGCGAAGCCGATCCTGAGCGGGGCACGCGTCGCCGCCGTCAGGAGACCGCTCTTCAGGAGCCCCTGGAGGTCCAGGGCGACGTCGAACCGCGCCGCACGCAGATCCCGCGCAAGCTCGCTGAGACCGCGGCCCGCGCGCGCGAGGTCCACGGGCGCCAGCGCGCGGCGCCAGCCGCGCGTGTCCACGGGCACGACCGCGTCGAGGATCGCGTTGCCCCTGAGCAGCGCCGCCTCGCGGCGCTCGACGATCCAGCTGAGGCGCGCGTGGGGCAACCGCGCGCGAAGCGCTGCCGCGACCGGGAGCGCGTGGACAACGTCGCCGAGCGACGAAAGCTTCACGAGCGCGATGTTCACCTGAACCGCTCGACGATCCGCGAGATCAAGTCCCGCGTGGAGTGATTCTTCGGGTCGCCGACGACGGCCACCTCCCCGCCCACCGCCCGGACCGTGAGCACCTCAGGCACCGAGTCGGTCCCGTAGTCCGTCCCCTTGGCGTGCACGTGGGGCCGGAGCGAGGTGATCAGCCGGTCTGCCGTGTCGTCGTCGAATACGACGACGTGGTCGACGTCGCGGAGCGACGACAAGAGCTCGGCGCGCTCTGCGGCCGGCATCAGCGGACGCCCCGGGCCCTTCAGGCGCGCCACCGCGGCGTCCGAGTTGATGCCGACGAAGAGCACGTCGCCGAGCCGCCGGGCGGCGCGAAGGTAGCGGAGGTGGCCGACGTGCAGGAGGTCGAAACAGCCGTTCGCGAGGACGATGCGTCGGCCCTCGGCCCGGAGCCGCGCGGCGAGGGCGGCCGCTTCGTCGAGGGTCATGGCGGCGGCGTCACGGCTCCCCGCGGAGGCCGAGTGCCTGCCTCAACTCAGCGCGCGAGACCGTGGCGGTACCCCGCTTCATCACCACGATCCCACCCGCGACGTTCGCGAGCGCCGCGGCAACGGCGGGCGCGGCGCGGCACGCCAGGGCGAGCGTGAAAGTGCTGATGACGGTGTCGCCCGCCCCCGTGACGTCGGCGATCTCGTCGGTGCCGTGGATCGGGACGAAGGTCGTCGCGCCGTCGCGCTCGAAGAGGGCCATGCCGCGGCTGCCCCGGGTGACGAGGAGAACGCGCGCGTCGAGCCGCTCGAGCAGCTGGCGTCCCGCCTTCTCGACGCTCCGCTCATCGTCGACGGGCATGCCGGTGAGCTGCTCGAGCTCCGCCTCGTTGGGCGTGGCGGCGGTGGCGCCCCCGAAGCGGGGAAGCTGGTAGCGGCTGTCGACCGTGACGATCGCATTCGCGCGGCGGGCGACGGTCTTGACGCGCTCGAAGACGCGCGGCGTGACGGTTCCGTAGCCGTAGTCCGAGACGAGGATCGCGTCGGCGCGCGCCGCGAGCGCCGTGAGCCGGCCGAGCAGCGCGTCCTCCGTGGTCGGCGAGAGCTCACCGGCCGGCTCGCGGTCGAGGCGGACCACCTGCTGGCGCGTCGCCTGGTAGCCGCCGGCCATGATCCGCGTCTTCACGGTCGTCGTGCGGCCCGCCTCCGACACGACGCCGTCGGTCGGGATGCCGGCGGCGTGAAGGAGTGCCACGAGTTCCTCACCCGCCCCGTCGCGCCCGATGACGCCGATGGGGATCGCCCGCGCGCCGAGCGCGCACACGTTGTGCGCCGCGTTCGCCCCGCCGCCCAGCAGCACCTCGCGCTCGGCGAATCTCAAGATCACGACCGGCGCCTCGCGCGAGATCCGCGTCGGCTTGCCGAAGAGATACTCGTCCGCGATGAGGTCGCCGAGGACCACGACCGTGCGCGCGCCGAAGCCGTCGACCGCGGCGCGCATCCCGTTCGTCGCCTCGGTCACGCGGAGCGCCTCGCGAGCACCCAGTCGACGGCCTCGAGGAGGTCCGCGGCCACGTGATCGGGCCGGACCGGAAAGGTCGAGCGCCGATACTCCCACTCGCCGAGCCCGTAACCGGTCAGGACGAGCACACTCTGCGCCCCGACGGCGCGCGCCGGCACGAGGTCGGACGGCCTGTCGCCGACCAGCGTGGCCTGCGAGAGATCGAGCCCGTGATCGGCGGCGGCGCGATAGAGGAGCCCTGGCTTGGGCTTGCGGCAGTCGCAGACCGCCCGATACGGGGGCTCGCCGTCGGTCGGATGATGCGGGCAGACGTAGATGCCGTCCAGGTAGGCGCCTTCGTCCTTGAGCCTTGCGACGAGCGCCGCGTTCACCGCGGCCAGAACTTCCTCCGAGAAGTATCCACGAGCCAGGCCCGCCTGGTTGGTCACGACGAGGGCCGCGATGCCGGCCTCGTTCAGGCGGCGGATCGCCTCCGCTGATCGAGGCAGCAGTCGTAGCCGACTGGGATGGTTGACGTAGCCCACCTCGTCCGTGAGCGTCCCGTCACGATCGACGAAGACCGCTGGGCGAGAACCCACGCCGCCGAGTTTAAGACGCATATCCGGATTTCTCAAGGAAAATCGTGCCTTGCGGCTGCAATCCGATGATAGATCCGGGCGAATCCGGCGACCTGCGCGGCGAACGTGAAGGGCTCGGCGGCGCGGCGCGCGGCATCGGTGAGCTCGTCAGGGTTCCGCTCGCGGAGGCGCCCGAGCGCCGTCGCGATCGCGCGCGCATCGCGTGGGTCCACGACCGCCCCGCTCTGACCGTCCACGATCGCCTCGGCGCCGCCGGCCGCGGCGCTCGCGACGACCGGGACTCCCGATGCGAGCGCTTCGAGGTGGACGTTGCCGAACGGCTCGTAGCGGCTCGGCAGGACGACGACGTCAGCGGCGGCGTACCAGCGCTCGACGTCGTGCCGCGGACCGAGCCACGTGATCCGGGTGTCCACTGCGAGGCGGGCCGCCCGCTCCCGGAACGCCTGCGTGGCGCCCCGGCCGATGACGATGAGGCGACTCGAGCGGTCTGCGGAGATGGCGAGCGCGTCGATCACGGTGTCAAGGCCCTTGCGCTCGAAGCCGCTCCCGACGAAGAGCAGGGTCCACGCGTCGGCGACCACCCCGGCCTCGGCGCGGGCGAGGTACCGCTGCGCCGCGCGGTTCTTCGGGTGGAAGCGCTCGAGGTCCACACCGTTGTAGACGACCGAGAGACGCTCGCGCGGGACGCCGTAGAGGTCGGCGATCTCCGCCGCGCTGCGGCGGGAGATCGCGACGATGTGCGCAGTCGCCGCGAACACGCGCCGCTCGAGCTCGAGCACGACGCGGTGGAACAACGGGCGACGCCGCCGCGAATCGCTCATGCTCTCGAGGTAGGCCCGGTGGCAACCCTCCCCCGCCCGGTAGATGTCCTGGCGGAGCGTGCGCTCGTGGCTCTGCACGACGTCCCAACCGCCGCCGGCCACGACGACGCGCGCGACAGCCGCGAGCGCCAGGGCGCGCGCCGCGGACGGGAGCGGGGGGAGCGGGAGCACCCGCCGTGTGACGCCAGGCATCCGCGCCTGGCCATACGCGCTCAGGAGGTGGACATCGTAGCCGTGCTGTACCAGCGCGTCCACGAGACCGGCCGTCGCCCGCTCGACGCCGCCGTGAAAGACGAAGGGGCGCGCGATGATGAGAAGCTTCACGCCGAGAGAAGGCGCTCGATGAGGGGAAACAGGGTGGCCCGCGCGGCGCGGAAGCTATACCGCTCGTCGCAGCGCCGGCGGGCGCGCGCGCCGAGCTCTCTGGCCTCCGCGGGGTGCTCGAGCAGGCGCCGGATCGCCGCGGCGAGCCCGCGCGGCTCCCCCGGCGCCACGACGAGACCGCAGCCGTCGAGGATCTCCGGGATCATCGAGACGGCCGTGGAGACAATCGGACGCCCGAGCGCCATCGCGTCGAAGAGCTTCGCAGGCACCTGTCCGACCGTGTCCGTCGTGGCCCGCTGGGGCACCGCCACGACGTCGGCGGCGACGAGGTAGTGCGGGACCTCGTCGAACGGGATCTCGCCGAGGACCTTCACGTGCGGCAGCGCCGCCCAGCGCCGTACCGCAAGGCGTTCGCGATTCGCGCCGACCATGGCGAGAACCACGCCCGGCCCGAGGAGGCCCACCGCCTCGACGAGATCGTCCACGCCCTTGTAGGCGCGCGGCGTGCCGAGGAACATGACGACCTTCTCCCGCCCGACGCCGAGCGCCGCCCGCGCTCCCGCCGGATCGTAGCGGGCGGGATCCCAGGCATCGGTGTCGCGCACGTGCGGGAGCAGGACGCCGCCGAAGCGCTCGGCGAGGAAGCGCGAGGCGACCGTGAGGGCGTCGGCGCGCCGGACGAGGCGAGCCGTCATCCACGTCCACGCGAGCCCGTTGGGGTCGGCGAGGTCGAGCGCCCGGCCGACGCGGCCCCAGACCCCCGCACGGTAGAAGAACCCGAGCTCCCAGTCGTCGATGTCGAGAAGCAGCGGCCGCCGACGACGCGACCGGGCGAGCAGGCCGAGACCGTAGCTCGTCGGGCGCGGCTTCGACGCGACGATGAGGTCGCCGTCGATCAGGGAGAGCAGCGCGGGAAGACGCCGAAGAAATCCCGGATACTTGCCCGTCCGGCTCGTGCGGTGTCTGACACTGCCGCCCTCGGCAGGCTTCCAGAGCGACGGACCGAACTGGGGGCCGACGACCTCGACTTCCCAGCGCGCCGCGAGGAGGCGCGCGAGCAGATCGGCGCGGCCCGTCGCGTTGTCGGAGAGGTCGAAGGCGACGACCGAGATCTTCACGGGCCCGCGGCCGCCACGAATCGCGCGTAGCGGGCTTCGAGCGCGGCGGCCAGACAAGCGCCCGAGTACCGGTTTTCGACAAGCTTCCGTCCCGCGCGGCCGAGCCGGTCTCGCTCGGCAGGGTTCCCGAGCAGGCGCGCGACCGCGTCGGCGAGCGCCGCGGTGTCGCCAGCGGGCACGAGAAGCGCGCTCGCGCCGTCGGTGAGCACCTCGGGCACGACGCCCACGCGCGAGGCGATCAGCGGTCGGCCGGCGCCGAGGCACTCGAAGACGACGCGCGACATGCCGTCTGACTCGAGCGGGACGTAGAGGACGAGGTCGAGCGCCGCGAGCACCTGGGGCAGATCGTCCGCGAATCCCGCGACGGTGAACTGGGCCTCGAGGCCCGCGGTCCGGATCGCCTCGCGGATCGAGGGCTCCATCGCGCCGCGCCCGACGAAGACGAAGCGCGGGCGCAGTCCCGTAGCGGCCAGGCACGATGCGGCCTCGATCACGACGGCGTGGCCCTTCATCACCCTGAGCCCCGCGACCATCCCGACGAGCGGGCGATCGGGCTCGCCGCCGAGCCGCCGACGGATGGCCGGGTCCGCCGGGAGCGGTCGGTACGCCTCAGTGTCGACGCCGCCCGGGAGCGCCGTCACGCGCTCGGGCTCGAGGAGCCCCGAGGCGATGTACTGGCCGCGAATCGCGTCGGTCACCGTGACGACCCATGCCGTCGCCCGCCGGTAGAGCCAGCGGTTGGCCGCGTGCGCCCGGACCGCGTGCGCGATGTGGCGTGTGCGGACGATCGGGCGCGGCGTCCGGCTGAGCCGGTTGGCGGCGGCGGCGAGCCAGTGCTCCTTGCCGCGATGGACGTGGACGAGGTCGGCCTCCCCGAGCTTCGCGACGAGCCGGCGCACGTCGGCGGCGTCGGCGCGGGGCTTGAGCCCGCTCGCGAAGGCGAACGTCTCGATGCGCTGGATCCCCAGGGACCGCGCTGGCGCGATCACCCTCTGCTCCGCTCCCGCGCGGCAGCCGAGCGTCACCTGGTGGCCGCGACGCTCGAGCTCGCGGCACACGCGTGCGGCCCAGTACGCGTCGGAGGACCAGCCGCGGCAGGAGACGAGATGGAGGATCCTCACACGAGGCTCCGATAGACCCGCTCCACCCCGTCGATTGACCGCTCGGGGCTGAACACATCGTGCACGCGGCGGCGCCCGGCGGCGCCCATCGCGCGCGCACGCTCCGGCGCCACGAGCGCGGCGGCGAGCGCGGCGCACACGCTCTCGGGCCGGTCGTCGTCGATCAGGAGACCCGTCTCGCCGTGAACGACCGTCTCGGGCAGTGCGCCGACGCGTCGTGCGACGACCAGACGCCCTGCCGCCATCGCCTCGAGCGCCGCCCGGCACGACTCGTCGGAGCCTGCGGACATCAGCGCGAAGCAGTCGGCCGCCGCGAGGACCAGCGGGAGATCACGATCGCGGTAGCCGGTGAAGACGACCTGGTCCCCGAGCCCGAGCTCGGCGACGAGCCGCTCGAGATACCCGCGCGTCTCCCCTTTGCCGACGAGGAGCAGCCGCGCGGCCGGGAGCTCCCGGAGGAGCAGCCGGAAGCCCGCCAGCAGGAGGTCGTGCCCGCGGTTCGGCGCCAGACGCGCGACCGAGACGATCACCGGCGCGTCGCCGATCTTGAACTCGTCGCGCACGGGCCGAGGGTCGGCCGCGGCGGCGAAGCGCTCGAGCGCCACCGAGCCCGGGATCCAGTGGACGCGGCCCGGCGGGATGCCGACCTCGCGACAACGTGCCTCGATCTGGCGCGAGACCGCGAAGGCCGCGGCGGTGCGCCGGTAGAGCCCGGCCGCGAGCCGGTCGCGTTTCACAGCGCGGAGGTTGTGGAACGTCCGCACGACGTGCGGACGCCGGCGATCCCCGAGGATCGGACGCGCGATCAGCGCGAGCCAGTGGTCGTGCGAGTGATGGGCGTGGACGATGTGGATCCCCTCGCGACGGATCGCGGCACGCAGGCGAAGCGCGTCGCGGGCGACTGCGCCCGGAGTCAGCGTGAGTCCCTTCACGAGGTCGAGGCCCGCCTCCCGCGCCTTCGCCTCGAACCGGTCGCCCGGGATCACGCCGAGACAGACACGGTGGCCGCGAGCCCTCAGGCCGGCCACGAGCTGGATCGTCGGGTCCGCGCTGCCCGTCCACCAGCGGTTGGCCGCCAGGTGCAGGATTCTGAGAGGCGTCACGCGCGCTCCGCGAGAAGCGCGTCGAGGCGCTCGATGACGGCGGTCGCCTCGATCGCGCGCATGCACGGGTGATCGATCGGGCACGTCCGGTAGAAGCACGGCGCGCACGGCGCGTCGCCGCGAATCACGGCGACCGGGCCGCGCGGGGCCGTGAGCCGAGGATCGGTGGGACCGAAGAGCGCGACGACGGGTGTCCCGAGGGCCGCGGCGAGATGGGCGACGCCGGTGTCGCCGCTCGCGAGGGCGTCGAGCTCGGCGAGGAGCGCCAGGAGGAGCTCGGGACTATCGCGCCCCGCGAGGCTCGGCGCCCGGGTCGCGCGGCTCACCTCTTCCACGAGCGGCACGTCTCCCGGCGCGCCGAGCAGGACCGCCGTGTCACCCCGCTCGCCGAGCAGTCGGCAAAGCTCGACGACGCGCACGGGATCCCAGACCTTGGCGCTGCCGTACGCCGCGCCCAGGTGGACGCCGACGAGGCGGGCTGCTCCCGCGGGCTCCGGCACCCCCGCCTCGCGCATCAGCGCGCGCACGCGCCGCCGCTCGGGCGACGCCGCGTCGGGCGGCGCCATGCGCGGCTCGCGGACGTCGACCGCGACGCCGAGCGGCTCGACGAGAAGCGCGAACTCGTCCACCTGGTGCGGGCGCGGCCGGGGGAGCTCGACCCGGTCGGTGAGGAGCCAGCTCCGTCCGCCCACGGCGAAACCGATCCGCCGGCGCGCCCCCCAGTAGAGCGCCGCTGCCGCCGCCTCGAACGAGTTCGGCAGGAGCACCGCCGTGGAGCCGCCGAAGTCGCTCACGGTGTCGGCGGTGGAGAGCCGCCCGCTCCACGAGCGCGGATACGTGACGAGCACGTCGGCGAGCGCCTGATCTCCGAGGATGGCCGCCCAGGGGCCCGCCAGCAGGAGCGGCGCGCCGTCGAGGGCCTGGCGGAGCGCGCGGATGGCGGGCACCGCCATCACGGTGTCCCCTAGCCAGTTCGGCAGACGAACGATCACCCTGTCGGGCACGCGCGCTTGAAGGCGGATTGCCAGAGGTCCTCGCCCGCGACGAGGACGAGGCGGATCGCCAGGACGTACAGGAGCCGCCCCGGCAGCGGCAGCTTCCTGAGACGCACCCAGTCTTTCTCGGTCGTCATGAGGCCCTCGACGCCGAGGTCGCCGGCCCGCGCATCGAGCGTCGCGATCTCGGCGGGCGTGTACCAGTGGTGGTCGGCGAACTGGAGGAACTGCTGGACGGTGACGCCCGCGGCGCGGAGCGTCTCCTCGAACGCACGGGGTGCGGCGATCCCGGCGAACGCGAGCACTCGCTTGCCCGCGAGCTCTGCGAGACTCACGAGCCGCATCCGGTTCGCCTCCCAGCACTCCGCCGGCGCGGAGACGGCGGTCAGGACCGGGACCTCGGGCGCGTACGCGGTGACGGCGCTGACGACTTCGGCGGCGTCCTCCCGGCGCTCGACACCGGTGGCGACGACCAGGTCCGCACGGCGGAGCGCTGCGAGAGGCTCTCTCAGCGGCCCCGCCGGCAGGAGCTTGCCATTGCCCCACGGGTTCTCCGCGCGCGCCATCACGATCTCGAGGTCTTTCTTGAGCGTGCGGTGCTGGAACGCGTCGTCGAGGACGATCGCGGTGACGCCGAACCGGTCGAGCGCGAGGCGCGCCGAGTCGTAGCGGTTCGAGCCCACGACCACCGGCACGCCCGGCAGGCGACGCGCGAGCAGGAATGGCTCGTCGCCCGCCTCCTCGGCGTCGAGCCGGATCGACGCCGCGTCGGCGACGACCCGGATGCCACCGGTGCCGCGGCCGTAGCCGCGACTGACGACCGCGGGCCGGTGCCCGAGGGCCGCGAGCGTCTGCACCGCGACCTCCACCGCCGGCGTCTTGCCCGTGCCGCCGACCGTCAGGTTGCCGACCGAGACCACGGGCACCGGGAGCGCGCGCGACTTGAGGACGCCGCGCTTATAGAGCCACTCGCGCGCGCCGAGGAGGCCACTGTACCCCTTGCCCGCGGCGCCGAGGAGCCGCCCCTGGGCGGCCGGAAACCCATTCTCCCATCCCCGCACGAGCCGCGAGCCGCGCGCCTTCACACGCGTTCTCCCGGTGCCAGGAAACGGCCGACGAGCTCGAGCGTCTCGCGCACGGCGCCGTGGCGCGAGGCGACCGCCCCGTACCCGGCCTCGCCGGTCTTCGCCCTGAGGCCGGCGTCCGCGAGGAGCCGCGTGAGCTCGCGGCCGAGCTCCCCGCCGTCCCGCACGACCCACGCAGCGCCCACGGACTCGAGGAGCGCCGCCGACTCACGGAAGTTCTGCGTGTGCGGGCCCATGAGCACGGGCTTTCGCCTGAGCGCGGGCTCGAGCATGTTGTGGCCGCCGAAGGGGACGAGGCTCCCGCCGACGAAGACGACGTCGGCGACGGCGTAGAGCGTCGCCAGCTCGCCCACCGTGTCGAGCACGATGACGGCGCGCGGCTCGCGCACGCGCCCGAGCTCACTGCGCCGCACCGCGGGCCAGCCCCGGGCGGCGACGAGACCGAGGACCTCCGCTGCCCGCTCCGGATGCCGGGGCGCGATCACCAGTCCCAACTCGGGGCACTCCCGCAGCGCGGCGCGATGCGCGTCGAGCACCGCTTCTTCCTCGCCTTGATGCGTGCTCCCTGCAATCCACACGGGCCGGCCAGGCTCGAAGCCGAGAAGCCGGCGCCAGAGGTCCGCCGAGCCCGCCGTGTCGGGCAGCGGCTCATTCTTGACGTTGCCAGTGACGAAGACGCGCTCCGGGCTGACGCCGAGGGCGATGATCCGCCGGGCGTCCTCGGCCGACTGCATGGCGAAGACCCGCACGTCGGCGAGCACGGTACTCATGAAGGCGCGCAGGAGCCGGTAACGACGGTACGAGCGGTCGGAGATCCTTCCGTTCGCGATCATGACCGGGACCCCGCGCGCAGCGAGCGTCCGCAGCATGTTCGGCCAGAGCTCCGTCTCCATGCACACCAGGAACGCCGGGTCGAGCGAGGCGACGAACCGCCGCGTCGCCCAGGGCAGGTCGAGCGGGAAGAACCGGTGGCTCGCGAGTCCCGCGTAGCGCTCGCGGACGACCGTCGCCCCGGTCTTCGTCACCGTGGTCATCACCAGCGGAAGCGCGGGCCAGAGCCGGCGTAGCCCCTCGACGAGCGGCGCCGCGGCGATCGCCTCGCCGACGGAGACGGCGTGGAGCCACCCGGCGCGTGCGCCGCGGCTCGGCGCGGCGCCCCCCAGGCCCAGGCGTGCGCGCGCGTCGAGGGGCACGCCGCGGCGGAGGCGCTTGGCCACCGCCGCCGGCGCATAGAAGAGCACGAGCGCCACGAGCATCGCCGCTGTGTAGAGCATGTACATCACAGCGCCGCCAGCGTCTCGGCCGCGGCCGTCGCCTCGGCGAGGCTTCGCTCGACGTCCTTCATCGCGCGTACGCGATCGGCGTCCCGCGCCACGGCGAGCGGCGGACCGAAGACGACCGCGCACCGCGCGAACGGCAGCGGGATCGTGAACGCGTCCCAGCTCCGGAGCCGAAGCGCCGGCCGCGCGGCGACGGCGAGCGGCACGATCGGCGCGCCGGTGAGCGCGGCGAGCGCGACGACGCCCGGCTGAAGCTGCCCACACGGCCCGCGCGGCCCGTCGGGGACGATCGCGACGTCGCGCCCGCGTCTCACCGCCGCTACGAGCGCGCGCCCCGCCTCGCCAGCACCGCGCGACGTCGAGCCCCGCACACTGTCGAGCCCGAAGCGGGTCAGGTAGCGCGCGACGATCTCCCCGTCCCCGGAGCGGCTGACCAGCGCCGTCGCGGGCCGCGCGCCGTGGCTCGCGCGGAGCCGCTCGTTGAGCCACGGCACCATGAGGATCTGACCGTGCCACACGGCATAGATGACGGGCTGGCCCGCGGCCCAGTGGCGCCCCACGTCCTCCGTGCCCGCCACCCTCAGGCGGAGCGTCGTCCCGAGCGCCCTCACCAGGGTTGGAGCGATCGGCGGCGCCAGCGGGCCTGCGACGCGGGAGAGCGCGCTCACGGCGCCACCCCGGCCTCGGCGAGCACGAGGCGCGCGGCGCGGGCGCCAACGCCGGGCTCGCCGAGCTGACCCTGGAGCTCCCTGAACGCGGCGCGCTGCGCGTCGAGCGCCTCGCGGCTCCCGAGAAGCCTCAACGCCTCGCGACCGAGGCGCTCGCCGGTCGCCGCCTCCTGGTATAGCTCCGGGACGACTGCGCGCCCGAGCGTCAGGTTCGGCAGGCTGATCCACGGGACGCGCATCAGCGTCCGGACCATCACCTCGGTCAGGCGCGACACGCGGTAGCACACGACCATCGGCGTGCCGAGGAGCGCCGCTTCGAGCGTCGCCGTGCCCGAGGCCACGAGGAGCAGGTCGGCGGCGCGCATCACGGCGTGGGCCCGGTCGCGGGCGATCGCGACCGTCCGCCCGGCGCCGAGCCGGCGCTCGACCGCCGCGGGCTCGATCGTCGGCGCCAGCGCGAGCACGCAGCGCGCATCGGGTCGCGCCGCGCCGACGGCCGCGACCGCCTCCCGCATCGCCGGGAGCACGCGCTCGACCTCCTCGCGGCGACTGCCGGGCAGGAGCCCGATCACGAGCGTCCCGTCGTCGAGCCCGAGCTGGCGGCGCGCGGCCGCCCGGTCGGGCGCGCCGGCGAGCGCGTCGAGGAGCGGATGGCCGACGAATTCGACGGGCACCCCCGCGCGCCGGTACAGCGCGGTCTCGAAGGGAAAGACCGCGAGCACGAGCGAGATCACGCGGCGAATCGTCCTGACACGCCACGACCGCCACGCCCAGATCTGGGGCGGGATGAAATACACGACGGGGACACCCGCGCGGCGCGCCGCCCGCGCCAAGCGCAGGTTGAACTCGGGAAAGTCGATCACGACGAGGACGCCGGGGCGTCGGGCACCGTCGAGCACCGCCCTGAGCCGCCGGTACGCGCGGTACAGCAGCGGCACGAGGCTCACGGCCTCCCCGCCGGCGGCCGCGACGGCGGTGACGTCGACCAGCAGATCCATCCCCGCCGCCGCCATGCGCGGGCCGCCCATCCCGAAGAGTCGGCAGCCCGGCGCCTCCGCGCGGAGCGCATGGCACAGCGCGGCGCCGTGGAGATCGCCCGATGCCTCGCCCGCGGCGAGCATGATCGACGGCGCGTCAGCCCGCATCCTCGACACCAACGAACGCGATCCCGGCGAGGTCGGCGTGCCGCACGCACGCCTCCCTGTCCACGATCAGCACGCGCCCCGCCTCGACGGCGACCACCGACGCGCGGCCGGCCGCGGCGGCCTCGAGGCTCTCCGGGCCGATCACGGGCGTGTCGAAGCGGTAGTCGTGGTCCCGCGCCACCGCCTTGACGATCACGGCGCCGGGGCCGGCGAGTGCCGCGCCGCGGCGGATTGCCTCGGTGGTCCCTTCGAGTGCCTCGACGGCCGTGACCGCGCCCCGGCGCAGCACGACGGTCTGACCGATGCGCGCCTCGGCCGCCTGGCGGGCGAGACTCAAGCCGCGCTCGACCTCGCGCCGTTCCTCCGCTGTCGGCTGACGCGACGACCAGCAGCCCGCCGTGGCGAGGCCGTCGCCGAGGAACCCGCGCTGATCGAGGAGAGCGATGTCCACCTCCGCCAGCTTCGTCACGATCACGTCGAGCATGCGCACCTCGGTCAAGGCACCCGCCCGCGCCGCCATTCCGACGAACGTCGCGTCGGCCCGGCGCGCGCCGAGCACGTCCTGCGCCCAGAACTTCCCCGCCAGCAGGACCGCCGCGACCCTCTCGGCGGTGAGGGCCTGGAGCACGGCGCCGAGCTCGGTGAGCCGGCTCGGGATCACGCGCTCCGCGTGTACGCCGACGCCCGGGGAGTCGCCGAAGACCAAGGCCACGACGCGCCAGCCCTGGCGCCGCGCCTCCATCGCCATGCGCGCCGGCAGCGTGCCGGCGCCGCACATCAGGCCGAGTGACCGCTCCACGGCGGGGTGTTCGGGTAGACGACCTCGCACCGCCCGTCCCGGATCATCCGCTCGATCTCGAGGGCCATCGCCAGCGATCGCACGTCCTCGTCCTGCGCGAGGAGGGCCGACTCCCCCGCACGCGCCCGCTTCACCGCGCGGGCGAGGTGGAGGATCTCGAGCTTCAACGGGTTGTCCTTGTGCACCTGGACGTGCTCGACGAAGGAGGCGCGGCGGTAGCGGATCGACTCCCGGTTGAGCGTGTACTCCTGCGCGGCGCGCCGGTGGACACGGATGTCCTGCTCGGCGTAGTCGAGGACGATGTACGCGTCGGGCTGCGTGACCGCGAGCGTGCGGATCTTCTCCTCGGTGGCGCGGCTCGCCGTGATGACCGCGATCGTCCCCGACTCGAACCCGATCTGGACGTTCGCGACGTCCACCGACCCCGAGTGGACCGTCGAGCCCATCGCGGTCAGGCGCCGCGGCGGCGAGTCGATGAGGCCCAGGACGATGTCGAGGTCGTGGATCATGAGGTCCATCACGACCGTGTCCTTCTGCACGCGCGGCTCGAACGGGCCAAGTCGGCGCGACTCGACGAGGAGCGGCCGCTCGACGATCTTCTTGAGCTCCTGCACCGCCCCGTTGAACCGCTCGACGTGACCGACGTGGAGGACGGCCCCGGTGCGGCGCGCGACGGCGAACAGCTCGCGCGCCTCTTCGAGCGTCGGCGTGATCGGCTTCTCCACGAGCACGCTCACGCCCGCCTCGAGAAAGTCGCTCGCGACCTGGAAGTGGTGCTCGGTGGGCACCGCGACGCTGACGAGGTCGACCCGACCGATCAGGGCGCGGTGGTCGGCGAACGCGCGCGTATCGTAGTGGGCGGCCACGCGCGCGGCGCGGTCGCGGTCCACGTCGACCACACCCACGAGCTCCATGTCCCACAGCTCGGCGTAGACGAGCATGTGGTACTGGCCCATGTGGCCCGCGCCGACCACCCCCGCGCGGAGCCGCCCCTCGGCGCGCGCCATCACACGGGCTCGCTCTCGGGCGTCCGTGTCACGTCCCCCGTCTCATCCGCGCCCCGCCGCGCAGCCCCGCAGACCCCGTGCCGCGCGGCCGCGACGAACTCGACCAGCCGAACGACGGGCGGCAGGGTCGGGAGCTCGCTCCGGATCCGCTCGAGCGCGCGCTGGGGCGTGAGCCCCGAGCGGTAGAGCAGGCGGTAGGCGTCCTGGAGGACACGGCGCTCGGGGGCCGGCATCCCGGCGCGCCGGAGCCCGACGACGTTGATGCCGTGGGCGACCGCCGGGATCCCGTCCACCAGCATGTAGGGCGGCACGTCCGCGGTCACTTTCGACACGCCGCCGACGTACGCATAGGCGCCGATCCGCGTGAAGGGCACCATGCCCGTGAGCCCGCCGATCGTCGCGCGCTCGCCGATCTCGCAGTGGCCCGTGATCCCGGCGTAGTTGATGATGATCGCGCCCTGGCCGACCTTGCAATCGTGGGCGATGTGGCTCATGGCCATGATGAGGCAGCCCTCGCCGACGTCGGTCCAGCCGTCGGCGCGCGTCGCGCGGTGGATCGTGACGTACTCACGGAGCACGGTCCCCGCGCCGATCCTGACCCCGGACGGCGTGCCCTCCTTGAACTTCAAGTCCTGAGGCCGGCCGCCGAGCACGGAGCCGTGGCCGATCTTCACGCCGCGCCCGAGCTCCACGCGCCCCTCGAGCACGCAGTGGTGGCCGACCTCCACGTCGGCGCCGATCGTCGCCTCGGCGCCGACGATCGAGAACGCGCCGATCCTGGCGGCCGGATGGATTCGCGCGCCGGGGTCCACGACGGCGGTCGGGTGGACGGGCTCAGCCATTCGGCACCTCCCCGGCGCCCAGCCGCGCCTCGAGGGCTGCGAGCCGCCGCTCGGCCGCGCGCAGCCGGCGGACGACCTCCGGCAGCTCGCCCTCGAGGAGGAAGATCCGCTTGGCCTGCAGCAAGGGGCGCGCCGGCGTGCCGAACACCTTCTCGCCCGGCGCGACGTCCTGCGCGAGGCCGGTCTGCCCGGCGACCACGGCGCCGTCACCGATCGTGAGGTGGTCGGCGACGCCCACCTGCCCGGCGAGCACGACGCCGCGGCCGATCCGGCACGACCCCGCGATTCCCACCTGGGCCACGATGATCGAGTGCTCGCCGATCTCGACGTTGTGGCCGATCTGCACCAGGTTGTCGATCTTGGTCCCGCGGCGGATGATCGTCTGCCCGAGCGTGGCGCGGTCGATCGTCGTGTTCGCCCCGATTTCGACGTCGTCCTCGACCAGCACCGAGCCCACCTGCGGGATCTTCCGGTGCGCTTCGCCGTCGAAGGCGTAGCCGAAGCCGTCGGCGCCAATCACTGCGCCCGCGTGAACCACGACGCGCTTGCCGAGCGTGACCCCCGCGCACAGCGCCACGCGCGCGTGCACGACCGACGCCTCGCCCACCTCCGCGCCCGCCCCGACGAAGGCCAGCGGGCCGATCCGGGCGTACGGGCCGATCACGGCGCCCGACTCGATCACCGCGAGTGCCCCGATCGTGGCGGTCGGGGCGACCTTGGCGTCCCTGGCGACGACCGCCGACGGGGCGATGCCGGGCACCGCGTCCGTCGGCGGGTGGAACAGGGTGAGCAACTCGATCAGCGCCTGCTGGGGCGCGTGCACGCGCAGCACCGGGCCCGGCAGGCCCGAGACGTCGGGCCCCGCCAGAAAGGCGCCGGCGCCCGAGGCTCGCGCTGCCTCCGCAAAGCGCACATCGACGAGGAAGGAGATCTGACTGGGGCCCGCGCTCTCGAGCGGCGCGACGCCGGTCACGACGGCCGCCGGGTCACCCTCCAGCGTGGCGCGGAGGGTGCGGGCGAGCTCACCGAGGGTGAACCCGGCTGCCTTGCCCATCGGCGCCCTACTTCTTGTCCTTGCCAACGTTCTGCTGGTCGTACGCCCGGATGATCTCGTCGGTCAGGTCCGCCTCGGGCGAGGCATACAGAAGCAGGCGACCGTCGAAAATCGCCGTGTATCCTCGCTCCTTCGCGATGCGCGTCACAACACCTTCAATCTCACGCAGCACTCGCTGGCTGGCAGTCTGCTCCTTCTTCGCCAGCTCTTTCTGCAAGTCATCCATCAGCCGGGAGGCGTCCCGCTGCTTTCGCTCGAGGAGCTCACCCTTTTCGCGTCGCGCCTCCGCCGTCATCAACGGCCCCTTCTTTTCCAGCTCCTCGCGAAGGCCCTTGAGCTCCTGGAGCTTCGCGTCCACTTCCTTCTGCATGCCCGCCTTCTCGCGTTCGAGCTGCTCGCGCGCGGCGACGCCGGCGGCGGAACGCGCCGCCACCCGCTGGATATCGATGAACGCGATCTTCGGTGTCGCCGGCTGCGCCCACGCCGGTGTAGAGACTGTGATGACGGCGACGGCCGTGAGCGTGAGTGCGCTCCCCAGGGCCCTCATTCCACCCCTCCTAGAACGGCGTACCCACCGAGAAGTTAAACGCGCCAAAATCCTCGCCGGCCTTCCGGTCCGGGTTGATACCGTAGTCGACACGGATCGGCCCGAACGGCGACTGCCACCGGACGCCGCCGCCGACGCCTTTCTTCAGATCCGTCAGATCGAACTTCGTCCCGAACCCGTACACGTTGCCGACGTCGAAGAATCCGGCGAGCCGCAGGCCGAATGGTAGCGGGATGATGTACTCCGCGTTGCCCAGCACCTCGCTCGAGCCGCCGATCCGGAGACCGCTCTCATCCTTCGGCGATATCTGGCGGAACTTGAAGCTCCGGATCGAGTTCGGGCCGCCAAGGTAGAACCGCTCGAACACCGGCAAGCGCTCGTCGGCCCAGCCGACGCCGTAGCCCGCCTCGACACGGCCGGCCAGGATGTGGCCAAGCCAGATCGGATAGTACTGCGTGACGAAGGCCCCGGTCTTCACGTACTTCGAGTCGCCACCGAGTCCGGCGAACTCTGCCGTCAAACTATTCTGTCCACCCTTCGTCGGCGCGATGGCATTGTCACGACTGTCGCGGCCCAGGCCTCCCGACGCAGCCGAGGTCACGCGGGTCCCCACCTGCTCGACGAGCTCCGGCGAGAGCGCGGCGACCTCGCTCAGGTTGCTGATCTTGTCGTTCGACGCGCGGTAGCCGAGGTTCCACCGCCAGTACTCGAAGAACGGGCGGCCCAGCCGGAGCCCCGCGCCGAGCGATCGGTAGCGGTACTCGATGTACTGTCGGTCGTTACTGTAGAGGTCGAACCCGCCGGAGAGCGGGCGGTCGAACAGCCACGGATCCGTGAAGCTGATCACGCCCTGTTGAGTTCGGCCGCCGCCCCGCAGGCGCACCGACGCCTCCCAACCACGCCCCAGGAAGTTGCGTTGCGCGAGGTCGATGGTGCCGACGAAGCTATCCACCGACGAGAAGCCGCCGCCCAGGCTGAAGATGCCCGTGGGGCGTTCGGTGACCTCGACGTTGACGATGATCCTCGTCTTGTCGGACCCCGGCTGCGTGTTGACCTCGACCTTCTCGAAGTAGCCGAGGTTCACGAGCTTCTGGCGAGCCCGCTCTTTCTTCTGCAGCGTGTACAAGTCGCCCTCGTGGAGGGGGATCTCACGTCGCAGGATCTTGTCCTGACTCCGCACGTTGCCGCTGATGTTGATGCGCTCCACGAACACCTCGGGCCCCTCGTTGATCTCGATCGCGACGTTGAGCGTGTTCTCGCCAGGGACCTGATCCGTCTTGGGGACGACGTCCACCGACGCGCGGCCGATCGTGCTGTAGAGGTTCTCGATGTTCCTGATGCTCTCACGGAGCTTCGACCTCGAGAACACGTCCCCGCTCTTGAGCGTCAGCTGGCGCTGGACCTCAGGCTCGGGGAGGAGCGTGACCCCGGCGAGCTTGAGCGTACCGACCCTGAACTGCGGCCCCTCGACGATCGTGAAGGTGATCGTCACGCGCGCTTTCTCGCGGTCCACCGCCACATCGGTCGACTCGACTCGGGCCTGGATGTAGCCGTGGTCGTTATAGAGCTGGATGATCCGCTCGACGTCCTCCTCGAGCCGCTGGCGCTGAACCTTGCCCCGGAGAATGAAGTACTGCCGCTCCTGCGTCGCGAGCGCCGCCTTGAGCTCACGGTCCGTGAGCCCCTTGTTGCCCGTGAACCGGATCCTGTCGATCTTGATCTGGCGCCCCTCGACGAGGTTGAACACCACGCGCACGTCGCCGTCGGGGAACTTCTCGACATTCGGTGTCAGCTGGACCTCGAAGTACCCCTCGTCCTCGTAGAAGTCCCTGAGCTTCTCGACGGCGCGCTGGACGTCCACCGGGTTGTACACGCTGCCCAGCTTGATGTCGACCTTGTCCTGGAGCTCGGTCGTCTTCAGGGCCTTGTTGCCGACGAAGTCGACGTCTCGCACGAAGGGCCGCTCGCTGACGACGAAGGTCACCTTCACTCCGCCTTCGAAGTCCTCGACCCGCGTCTGCACGTCGTCGAAGAAGCCCAGGCCGAAGATCGACCGGATATCCTCGGAGAGGAGGCTCGGGTTGAAGGGGGAGCCGACGGCGCTCTTGACCCGGCCCAGCACGACGGCCTCCTGAACCCGCTTCGTGCCCTCGACCGCGATCTCCTTGATGATGATCGGGGGCTGCTGGGACCGCTGCGCGGCGGCCAGCGACGCCTGGAGGAGCGGCGCGACAAGGGCGAGAACAATGGTGAGACGGACTCGCCCCGCGGTCGACACCGGGCTCTCAGCGGTGTGGGAACGGCGTCCTAGTGCTCTGCAAGCTCGAGCGGCGCATCGACAGCCTGCGCCTCGCGGAAAGTAAAGGTCGCCCCGTCGACATCCACTTCGATCCGGGCGCTTTCCGCGACCTGGCCACGCACGATCGCCTCGGCCAGGGGATCCTCGATGTACTTCTGGATCGTGCGACGGAGCTGCCGCGCGCCGTAGGTGGGATCGTACCCCTTCTCGACGAGCGTCGCCTCGGCGGCCGTCGTGAGCACGAGCGCGATCCCCTTCTCGGCGAGCTGTTTGTTGATCCGGTTGATCATCAACCGGATGATCTGCTTGATGTGATCCTCGGACAGCCCGTGGAACACCACGGTCTCGTCGACCCGGTTGAGGAACTCGGGCCGGAACGCCCGCTTGAGCTCCTCCAGGACGCGTTCCTTCATCTTCTCGTAGGAGGCCTCGTTCGACTCCTGCAGGAACCCGGGTGACACACGCTTGCCGATCAGGCTCGTGCCCAGGTTCGAGGTCATGATCAGGATCGCGTTCTTGAAGTCCACGACGTGGCCGAGCGAGTCGGTCAGCCGCCCGTCGTCGAGCACCTGCAGCAGCATGTTGAACACGTCGGGGTGCGCCTTCTCGATCTCGTCGAAGAGCACGACCGAGTACGGACGCCGCCGGACCTTCTCGGTCAGGAAGCCGCCCTCCTCGTAGCCCACGTAGCCGGGCGGGGCGCCGAGCAGGCGCGAGACCGAGAACTTCTCCATGTACTCCGACATGTCTACGCGGATCAAGGCGTTCTCGTCGCCGAAGAGGTACTCGGCGAGCGCTCGCGCCAGCTCCGTCTTCCCGACGCCCGTCGGCCCCAGGAAGATGAACGAGCCGACCGGCCGCTTCGCGTCCTTCAGGCCGGCGCGCGAGCGCCGGATCGCCCGCGACACGGCCGCCACCGCGTCGTCCTGGCCGATGATCCGCCCGTGGAGCGCCTCTTCCATGCGCGCGAGCTTCTCGGACTCCTTCTCCTCGAGCTTCGCCAGCGGAATGCCGGTCCAGCGCGACACGATGAACTCGACGTCCTCCTCCTCGACCGACTGGGTGCCCTTGCCCTTGTTCTTCTCCCACTCGCGCTTGAGCTCCTCCTCGCGGTGCCGGAGGATCTTCTCCTTCTCGCGGAGCGAGGCCGCCTTCTCGAACTCCTGCGCCTCCAGGTACATGTCTTTCTCGCGGGTGACGCGCTCGAGCTCTTTCTCGAGTTCCTTAAGCTCCGCAGGCGGCGTGAGCGCCATGAGCCGTGTGCGCGACGACGCCTCGTCGATCACGTCGATCGCCTTGTCCGGGAGATGTCGGTCGGTGATGTAGCGGTCGGCGAGGTACACTGCGGCAGAGATCGCCCGCTCCGTGATCTTCACCCTGTGGTGCGCCTCGTACTTGGGCTTGAGGCCGCGGATGATCTCGATCGCCTCCGGGACCGTGGGTGCCTTCACGATGACCGGCTGGAAGCGCCGCTCGAGCGCGCCGTCCTTCTCGATGTACTTGCGGTACTCGTCGAGCGTCGTCGCGCCAATCGTCTGGATCTCGCCCCGCGACAGCGCCGGTTTGAGCATGTTCGAGGCGTCGATCGCCCCTTCGGCGGCGCCGGCACCGATGAGCGTGTGCAGCTCGTCGAGGAACAGGACGACGTTCTCCGACTGGCGGATCTCTTTCATCACCGCCTTGAGGCGCTCTTCGAACTGGCCCCGGTACTTGGTGCCGGCGACCAGCGCGCCCAGGTCGAGCTGGAGCAGCCGCTTGTTCACGAGCACGTCGGGCACGTCGTGGTTGACGATCTTCTGAGCGAGGCCCTCGACGATGGCCGTCTTGCCCACGCCCGGCTCGCCGATCAGCACCGGGTTGTTCTTCGTGCGCCGGGCCAGGATCTGGATGACGCGCTCGATCTCCTGCTCGCGCCCGATGACCGGATCCAGCTTACCCTCGCGGGCCAGCTGCGTGAGGTCACGGGCGAACTCGTCGAGGACGGGCGTCTGCGACCGCTTCTTGGGCCGCGGGTAGTACTGGTCGCCGAGGAGCGCGAGCGTCTCCTGCCGGACCTCGTCCAGACGTGCACCGAGCGACTCGAGAATCTTCGCGGCGATCGACTGGCCTTCCTTCATCAGGCCGAGGAGGAGGTGCTCGGTGCCGATGTAGTTGTGGCCGAGCTGGCGGGCCTCTTCGATCGAGAGCTCGAGGACGCGCTTGGCCTGCGGCGTAAAGGGCACTTCACCGAACGTGAGCGTCTTGGGGAAGCCGGCCAGGGCCCGCTCGACCTCCGCCTTCACCGTCTCGAGCCGGAGGCCCAGACGTTGGAGGACGGCGGTCGCGATCCCCTCGCCGTCGCGAATCAGGCCGAGGAGGACGTGCTCTGTGCCGACGAAATCGTGACGGAAACGGCCCGCTTCCTCACGTGCCAGAATGATGACCCGTCGCGCCCGCTCGGTGAATCGTTCAAACACTGGCTTGACCACCCCTTCCCGAGTCGCCGAGACGAAATTCTCTTTCGGCGACGCCTAGTTAGTGACTAACGCACTCAGTATAGCCCAGCAGGCAACACCCCGGCTAGCCTTTTTCTCCACGCGCGAGTAACTGCGCGAAACGTCGCGCGTCTTCTCGCCCCGGCGTGGCCCGGCCGTCACCGTGCTCAGCCGGTACCCGCGTCGATCTCCCGGGCCCGCCCCTCGACGAGCCGGTATCCCCGCTCGGCCTTCTGCGCCAGGTCGGGATTGTGGGTCGCGACGAGGAAGGCGATGCCGCGCTCGACCTGGAGCCTGAGGAACAGGTCGTAGATGATCTCGCTCGTCTTCGGGTCTAGATTGCCCGTGGGCTCGTCGGCGAGAACCAGCCTGGGGCCGTTCGTGAGGGCCCGGGCGATCGCGACGCGCTGCTGCTCGCCACCCGACAGCTCGCCCGGGTAATGGCGCAGCCGGTCGGCCAGGCCGACCTCGGCGAGCGCGGCCGCGGCCAGCTCCCGCGCCTGGGCGGGCGGCTTGCGCAGGAGGAGCGCCGGGATCATGGCGTTCTCGAGCGCGGACAGCTCGCCGAGCAGGTTGTAGAACTGGAAGACGAAGCCGACGTTCTGTCGCCGGTAGTGGACAAGCCCCGCCTCGCCGCGCGCGAACAGGTCCTCGCCACGGAAGAGGACGCGGCCCGCTGTGGGCCGGTCGAGCGCGCCGAGGAGGTGAAGGAGCGTGGACTTGCCGACGCCGGACGCGCCCACGAGCGCGACGATCTCGGCCGGTCGCACGACGAGGCTCGCACCCCGAAGGACGCGCACAACTTCGGGGCCCGTCCGATACTCCTTCTCCAGCTCCTCGGCGACCAGGAGCGGCTCGCTCACTCGTACCTCAGGACGTCCACCGGCTCGAGCGCGCCCGCCCGACGCGCCGGGATGATCGTCGCGAGAAACGAGAGGAAGAGCGTCGCGCCGATCACCATGAGCCCGTCCGACAGCGTCAGCTTCATCGGCAGGTAGTCGATCTGGTAGACGTCGCTGGCGAGGCGAATCACCTTGTAGGTGTTCTGCACCCAGATGATCAGGAGACCAACGACGCTGCCGGCGACCGTGCCCGCCACGCCGATCGCCATCCCCACGGCGAAGAACGTCGCGGTGACGGACTGCCGCGAGGCGCCGATGGCCTTGAGGACCCCGATCTCTTTGCGCTTCTCCGCGACGAGCAGGACGAGGTGGCCGATGATGGCGAACGCCGCCACGAGGACGATGATCGTCACGATCACGAACAGCGCGAGCTTCTCGAGCTGGAGCGCGGCGAAGAGGCTCCGGTTCATGTCCATCCAGTCGCGGACCCAGTACGGGAACCCGAGCGCGGCGACGACCGCGCGCCCCACGCGCTTGGCGTCGAACGCGTCGGCGAGCTTGACTTCGATGCCCGTGACGCCCGCGAGCCCGGCGAACTCCTGCGCCACCGGCAGCGCGAGGTAGGCGAACGAGGCGTCGAACTCGTACATACCGACCTCGAAGATCCCCGCGACGGTGTACCGACGCATCTTCGGCACCATGCCGACGGCCGTCAGCGCGCCCTTCGGCGAGATCACCGTCACCGTGTCGCCCGGCAGGACGCCGAGCGCCCGGGCGAGCTCACGCCCGAGCAGGATCGCCGGCTCGCCGCTCTCGACGGGCTCGAGGGCCCCGCTGCGAAGCTGCGAGCGAATGTCCTGGACCACGGCCGGCGTGCGGAGATCGATGCCGCGAACGAGACCCCCGTGGGAGCCGCCTCCCGGCGTGGTGAAGAGCGCCTGCTGGTGGACGAACGGCGTCGCCGAGCGGACGCCTGGGATCGCCGCGATCCGCGCGACGACCACGCCCGGGTCCGCGAGCCCGGCGCCGCCCGACTGGTAGACGAGCAGGTGCGGGTTGGCGGCGATGATCCTGTCGCGGATCCCGTCCTGGAAGCCCGTCATCACCGCGAGCACGACGATGAGGGCCGCCACGCCGAGGAAGACCCCGCCGACGCCGATCCACACGAACAGCGACAGGTTCGTCCGCTGGCCGCGGGCGCGAAGGTAGCGCAGGCCGAGAAACAGCTCGAAGGGAAGCCCGCCCCTCACGAGGCGTCGCCCTCGCCCGCCCGTCCCGCCTCGGGCCTCAGGTGCGGGAACAGGATGACCTCGCGGATCGACGGCTGGTTGGCAAAGAGCATCACCAGACGGTCGATGCCGATCCCCTCGCCTGCCGCCGGCGGCATCCCATACTCGAGCGCGCGGACGTAGTCCTCGTCGAGCCAATGCGCCTCTTCGTCGCCCCGCGCGAGGAGCTGGGCCTGCTCGCGGAAGCGGGCGAGCTGGTCGATCGGGTCGTTCAGCTCGCTGTACGCGTTGGCCATCTCGCGCTGCCCGATGAACAGCTCGAAACGGTCCGTGAGCGCGGGGTTGTCGCGCTTCTTCTTGGCGAGCGGCGAGAGCTCGATAGGAAAGTCCACGACGAACGTGGGTTGCACCAGCGTGGGCTCGACGACCTGCTCGAAGACCTCCTTCCAGAGCTTCCACGGCGGGCCGTCGGCGATCTGGATCCCGCGCGTGGTCGCGGCGCGGCGGAGCATCGCCGCGTCGGTCTCGGGCGTGACACGGATGCCGAGCGCCTCCGTGAGACCATCGAAGAACCCGAGCCGCCGCCAGGGCGGCGTGAGATCGATCGCGTGCTCCCCCCAGGTGAGCGCGCGCGTCCCGCGCACTGCCTGGGCGAGCTCCGTGAACAGCGCTTCGGTCAGGTCCATGAGGTCCGTGTAGTCCGCGTACGCCTGGTAGAACTCGAGCATGGTGAACTCGGGGTTGTGCTGGGTCGAGACGCCCTCGTTCCGGAAGTTCCGGTTGATCTCGTAGACCCGCTCGAACCCGCCCACGACGAGCCGCTTGAGGTAGAGCTCCGGCGCGATTCGCAGATAGAGGTCCATGCCGAGCGCGTTATGGTGGGTCTTGAACGGCCGCGCGATGGCACCGCCCGGGATCGGCTGCATCATCGGCGTCTCGACCTCGAGGAAGCCGCGCGCGTCGAGGAACTTCCGGATCGCCGCCACGAGCCGGGCACGGAGCACGAAGATCGCCCGCACCTCCGCGTTGACGAGGAGGTCGACGTACCGCTGCCTGTAGCGCGTCTCGACATCGCGGAGGCCGTGCCATTTCTCGGGCAGCGGCCGGAGCGACTTGGCGAGGAACGTGAACGCCTTGACGGCAACCGTCAGCTCGCCGGTCCGCGTCCGGAACATCTCGCCGGTGACGCCGACGAAGTCGCCGCGGTCGAGGTCGGTGAAGCGCGCGTAGTCGTCGCCGAGCTGGTCCGCCCTCGCGTAGAGCTGGATCCGCCCCGTGTAGTCCATCAGGTGGCCGAAGCACGACTTGCCGTGATGGCGTAGGGCGACGATGCGTCCGGCCAGGCTCACGGGGCCGAACCCCTTCAGCTCCTCGTCGCCGGCGGTGCGGAGCCGGTCAGCGAGCGGCAGCGCCCAGTGGGTCACCGGGAAGCGGCCGCCGAACGGATCGATCCCCGCCCCCCGAAGCGCCGAAAGCTTTTCGTGCCGCGGGCGGATCAGCTCGTTCGCGTCGTCTGGGCTCACCGGCCCGCCTCTAGGCCTCGCGTCCGCGCGTCCAGAGCAGGTAGGCCCGGATCAGCCCGTCGAGGTCGCCGTCCATCACCGCCTCGACGTTGCCGATCTCGAGCCCCGTCCGGTGGTCCTTGATGAGCTGGTAGGGATGAAACGTGTACGAGCGGATCTGACTGCCGAAGGCGATCTCCTTCTTCTCGCCGGTGAGCTCGTCGAGCTCCTCGCGCTGCTTCTTCTGCGCCAGCTCGTAGAGCCGCGCTTTGAGAATTCGCATCGCCGTGTCGCGGTTGCGAAGCTGCGAGCGCTCGTTCTGGCACTGGACGACGATGCCCGTCGGCAAGTGCGTGATGCGGACGGCCGAGTCGGCGGTGTTGACCCCCTGGCCGCCGGGACCGGAGGCGCGGAAGACGTCCACCCGGACCTCGTCCTCCCTTAGGTTCACCTCCACGTCGTCCACCTCCGGCACGACCGCGACCGACGCGAAGCTCGTCTGCCGGCGGCGCGAGGCGTCGAACGGCGAGATCCTGACGAGCCGGTGAACGCCCGTCTCGCCCTTGAGGGAGCCGTAGGCGTACTCGCCCGTAATCTCGACGGTCGCCGACTTGATCCCCGCCTCGTCGCCGGGGAGGAGGTCCACGACCTCCGCCCTGAGGCCCGCGCGCTCACACCAGCGAAGGTACATCCGGAGCAGCATCTGCGCCCAGTCCTGGGACTCCGTACCGCCGGCGCCCGGATGGATCGAGAGGACCGCGGCCTTGGCGTCGTGGGCGCCCGACATCATGACCTTCAGCTCGAACTGGTCGAGATCCTTGCGGAGGCTCACGACGCCGGCGGCGATCTCGGCGTCGAGACTCCCATCGTCCGCCTCGGCCGCGAGCTCGAGGAGCACGGTGAGGTCCTCGGTGCGGGTGGCCAGCTCCTTCAGCCGGCTGACGCTCCGGCTGAGCTCCGTGCGCTCCCGGATGAGCTCCTGGGCGCGGCGGTTGTCCTCCCAGAACGCGGGCGACGCCATCTCTGCGTCGAGCGCAGCGAGCCGCCTTTCCCTCGCGGGGACGTCAAAGATGCCCCCGGAGCTCGTTCACCCGCGTGGCGAGGTCGGCGACGTCACGCTTGAGCTCGCCGAGCATTAGCCCCTCCGCCCGCGCGCGCTCGCCACCAGCGTCCCCACGGTGACGCCGAGCGCGAGGTACGCTAACCATTCGCCGAACCGCGAGTAGAGCGTCTCGCCCGCGCGGAGCGGGAGGCGCTCGGCCATGACGGCGCGGCGGTAGAGCGACAAGCGCCGCAGGATCTGCCCGGTGGGTACGATGAAGACGGAGACGCCGGTGTTCGCCGCGCGTACGAGCGCCGTTCGGTGCTCGACGGCCCGGAACGGGTACATGGCGAGGTGCTGCCACGGACCGTCCGTGCGACCGAACCAAGCGTCGTTCGTCATGTTCACCATCAGACGCGCTCCACCTCTCACAAATTCGCGAACGAGCTCGGGGAAGATCCCCTCGTAACAGATTACGACACCGAACGGGGCGGGCGGACCCTGGAATACCACCGCGTTCGCGCCGGGATCGAGCTCGGAGATGAACTCGGCCCAGCCCCGGATGAACCCGAGCAGGCCCGAGAGCGGGACGAACTCGCCAAACGGGACGAGGTGGATCTTGTCGTACCTGTCGACAATCCCGCGTTCCGTTAATAGAAACGCTGAATTAGTTAGTCTCGGTGGAGTCGTTTCCTTAACGTCGATCGAGCCCACGAGGAGTGGCGCCTTGACGGTTCTCGACAGGGCGATCAGGGTGTTGAGGAGGCGCGGGTCCCCCCGTAGCGCCGCAGGCGTCGCCGTCTCCGGCCACACGACCAGGTCCGGGTGCTCGGCGCTCGCGAGCCGGGTCAGCGAGGTGTAAATCCCGAGCGTCGTCGGCGCGTGGGTCGGATCGAACTTCAGCGGCTGTTCGATCGACGGCTGCACGATGGCCACGGTGACCTCGCCCGGCCGCGCCGGCTCGGCGAGCCTCGCGCTCCCGAACGCGAGCGTCGCCGCGAGCAGCGTCCCGGCGAGCGCCGCCCCGGCGAGAGCCCCTCGCCACGGCAGCACGAGACAGCCCGCGACCGCGGTGTTCACCGCCACGAGGACGAACGACACGGCGTGGACACCCCCTAGCTCGGCGATCTGGATGACCGGCAATCTCAGATACTGCGAGTAACCGAGGGTGCCCCACGGGAACCCGCCGAGCAAGCGGGCCCGCACCCACTCCCCGGTAACCCACAGGAAGGGCGCGGCCGCGAGGGCGAGCGCGGGAGCCCGCCGCCTGCCAATCCACGACACCGCCCACGTGAAGGCGCCGACGTAGAGCCCGCAGTAGGCGGCGAGCGCGACGATCGGCAGCCACATGACCGGCCACGGGATGGCGCTGTACACCGTGAACGTGTGGCCAAGCCACCGGAGGAGCACGAGGAAGAACACGGTGCCGAAGAACCAGCCCCAGCCGAGCGCCACGCGCGGCGCGCGGCTCAACGCGGTGACAATGACCGGCACCACGAGGAGCCACGCGACGCCGTCCCAGTCGGTGCGCGGGAACGCGAGGGCGAGGCCGATCGCGCTGACCGACAGCAGCGCGGCGAGAGCGAGGTCCTCGCGCAGGGCCGACGCCCCGATCAGGCGCCCCATGCGAGGCGATCGGCGAGGTACCGCGGCAGGCCGCCAGCGACGATCTTGCGCTGGGCGGCGTCGACGTCGTATGGCACCCGCCTGATGACGATCGCTCCACGCTCGGCGTCCCAGAGCGCGTACGCCGCGCGTGGGTCGCGGTCTCGGGGCTGGCCGACGCTCCCCACGTTCACGAGGTAACGGCGGCCGTGCTCGAGGTCGACCTCCACCGTACCTGGCATCCACTCGGGGCCCGTCGAGCCGAGCGACCACACGCCCGGCAGGTGGGAGTGCCCCACGAAGCAGAGGCGCGTCGTGAACGCCGCGAACACCCTGAAGCCGTCCGCGGCCGACATGAGGTACTCCCACTCCTCGGGGTGGTCGGGCGAGGCGTGGACGAGCGTCGCGTCGTCCACGTGCGCGACCAGCGGCAGCGCCGAGAGATAGCTCCGGTGATCGTCGTCGAGACGCTCGCGCGTCCATTCCGCCGCCGCACGCGCGTAGCGGTTGAACCAGCCGAGGTCGAGGAGGCCGGCGACGGCGTGCTCGTGGTTGCCCGCCGTGATCACCTGCGCGCGCTCGGCCAACCGCTCGACGCACGCGCGCGGGTCAGCGCCGTAGCCCACGACGTCGCCGAGGCAGAGTACCGCGTCCGCCCGACCCGCCGCATCGGCCAGGACGGCGTCGAGGGCCTCGAGGTTACCGTGGATGTCAGAGACGATCGCGTAGCGCACGCCAGGTCAGGAAGCGGGTCGCAGCTCTTTGTGGATCCGGTCGAGGACGCCGTTGATGAAGCGGCTCGACTCCTTCGTGCCGAACTTCTTGGCGATCTCGATCGCCTCGTTGATCACGACCTTCGCCGGCACCTCGGCGGTGCAGAGGATCTCATAGACGGCCACACGCAGAATGTTGCGGTCCACGACCGCCATGCGCTCGAGGACCCAGTTCTCGGTGTACTGCTCGATCACCTGGTCGATCTTGGCCTGGTTCGTCTTCGCGCCACGGACGAGCGTCTCGGCGAACGTCCTCGCCTCGCCGGAGAGCGCATGGCGCGCCCAGAACTCCTGCTCGTGCGGGACGGGATCGTCCTCGCCCTGAAGATCGAGCTGGTAGAGGAACTGGAGAGCGACTTCCCGGGCCCTCCGGCGCGTGCCCATTTATCGGGTGCCGCGAGGCCGCAACAGGCGTGGGTGGCCCGAAAGAGGCGCGCGGAGCTCCGCGCGCGCGGACTTTGCGGGGCGTACGGTCGTCGCGTCATGCCGCAGCCGGTCGATCCATTCGGCCATCGCGAGCGCCGCCTCGGCGGCCTCCTCGCCCCGGTTCGCCACCTCGCCGCCGGCGCGCGCCCACGCCTGCTCCTCGCTCAGCGCCGTCACCACGCCGAAGGTCGCGGGCACGCCGGTGGTGAGCGCCACCTCGCGGATCCCGGCCGCCGCCTCGCGCGCGACGAGCTCGAAGTGGGGTGTTTGGCCCCGGATGACCACGCCGACGCACACGATGCCCGCGTAGCGCCCGGTCGTCGCGAGGTGCTGGGCGGCCTGAGGGAGCTCGAACGACCCCGGTACCCAGTGGACCTCGACGGCGTCCCCGGGGAGGCGCGCGCTGCGGAACACCTGGAGCGCGCCGTTCACGAGACGCTGCGTGATGCGCTCGTTGAAGCGGGCGGCGACGATCGCGAACCGGAGGGAGCGCCCCAACGGACGCGCGCGGCGCACTCTGGGCGCGCGACCGGCCATCTCAGTCCGGGAGCGACGAAAGGAGATGCCCGAGCTTGTCGCGCTTCGTGCTCAGGTACTTCCGGTTGGCTTCGTTGGCCGGGATCTCGATCGGCACGCGCTCGGCGATGTGCAGGCCGTAGCCCTCCAGCCCGACGATCTTCTTCGGGTTGTTGGTGAGCAGCCGGAGGTGCTTCACGCCCAGATCCACGAGGATCTGGGCGCCGATCCCGTAGTCGCGCAGATCGGCCTTGAAGCCGAGCGCTGCATTGGCCTCGACCGTGTCCTTTCCCTGGTCCTGGAGCTCGTAGGCGCGCATCTTGTTGAGCAGCCCGATGCCCCGCCCTTCCTGGCGCATGTAAACGAAAACGCCGCGCCCCTCGGCCTGGATGATCGCCAGCGCCTTCTCGAGCTGGAGCCCGCAGTCGCACCGGCGCGAGTGGAAGACGTCGCCGATCAGACACTCGGAGTGGACGCGGACGAGCACCGGGGCGTCCCCCGCCACCTGCCCCATGACGAGGGCGAGCGGCACGCGACTGTCCACGCTCGTGTCGTAGGTGATCGCGATGAATTCGCCCCAGTCCGTGGGGAGCTTGGTTGTGGCGATCCGTCTGACCAGCTTCTCCTTGCGGATCCGGTACTCGATCAGATCCTTGATGGTGATCATCGTGAGTCCGTGCGCCAGGGCGAGCTCCTGGAGCTCGGGCACCCGCGCCATCCCGCCATCCTCGTCGAGGACCTCGCAGATGACACCGGCCGGGTAAGAGCCCGCGAGCCGCGCGAGGTCCACCGCCGCCTCGGTGTGGCCGGCGCGGCGCAGGACGCCGCCCGGCATCGCCCGCAGCGGAAGGACGTGGCCAGGGCGGGTGAGATCCTCGGCCCGCATCTGCGGATCGACCAGCGTGCGGATCGTGACCGCGCGGTCGTAGGCGGAGGTGCCGGTCGTGACGCCACGTCTGGCGTCGACCGTCACGGTGAACGCGGTCGCCATGGGCGCCGTGTTGTCCGAGACCATCATCGAGATCTTGAGTTCGTCCAGCCGCTCGCCGGTCATCGGTACACAGATGAGGCCGCGGCCGTACTTGGCCATGAAGTTGACGGCCTCCGGCGTGACCTTGTCGGCGGCCATGACGAGATCGCCCTCGTTCTCGCGATCCTCGTCGTCGACGACCACGAGGATGCGTCCCGCGCGGATCTCCTCGATGGCCGCCTCGATGCTCGCAAACCCCGTCATGTCGCCCCCCTGAGCGCCAGCGATCGGACCAGGTACTTGCCGATCAGGTCGGCCTCGACGTTCGTCGCCTGCCCGGGCCTGAGCCGGCCGAGCGTCGTCGCGGCCAGCGTATACGGAATCAGCATGACCTCGAAGCTCATGTCGCCCAGCGCGGCTACTGTGAGGCTCACGCCGTCCACGGCCACCGACCCCTGGGGAATCAGCAGCGGCTCGAGCTCCCGGCTAGGCAGCGCGATCCGCACCCGCGTGGTTGATTCTACACGCGTTACCTCCTCCACGGTGCCGACTCCGTCCACGTGCCCGAGCACAAGGTGGCCGCCCAGCGCGCCCCCGAAGCGCAGCGGCCGCTCGAGGTTGACGGGGTCGCTCGGCTGGAGCCGACCGAGCGTCGTCCGGGCGAGCGTCTCCGGCCCGAGCTCGAAGACGAACCGGTCCGCGCGGCGCTCGACTACCGTGAGGCACGCGCCGTTCACGGCCACGCTCGCGCCGACGTCGCTGCCCTCAAGGCTCACCGTGGCCTTGACGCTGAGCCGCGTGGCCTCGCCCCCGCGCGCAAGCCCGACGACGGTCCCCATCTCCTCGACGATCCCGGTGAACATCTCAACGTCGGCCGGGGGAGTCCGAGGGGGGCGTAGCCCCCTTCGGCTGGTGAGACCGGCGCCGCATCCCCGGCCGACACCCCCCACCGGTCACCCGCGCCGCCCTGACCCGCACACCGTTTGCGCGGGCGAAGCCCGCGCTCGAACCGCGGTTCGTCCCACCCATCCTTAGGCTTCCCGCGGCCCGCGGATCACGTCCGCCTCCACCAAGATATCGTCGCCGACCGGCGTGACAGTGAGCGGCCCGAGCCTCACCCCGTTCTTCAACTCCCGGCCGGCGCCACCGACGACGGAGGGCGCCGCGCGCCCGCCCACGAGGAGCGGTGCCAGGAAGACCGCCACGCGGTCCACGAGACCAGCATCCAGGAAAGCCGCGTGGACCTCTCCGCCACCCTCCACCAGGACGCCCCGCACTTCGCGCGCAAAGAGCTCACCCAGGAGGAACCCCAGATCGACGCGCCCGTCGCGTGTCGGGCACCTGATGACGGTAGCGCCCACCGCCCGAAGCGGGCGGACCCGTTCCTCGGGTACCCCGTCGCCGACGGCGACGACTGCGCGCGCCGGATCCCCGGCTGACATGAAGCGCGCCCCGGGCGGCGTGCGCCCCTCGGTGTCGAGCGCCACGCGGTACGGCTCCCGCGGCCAGGGTTCGTCGAGGCGGACGGTCAGCTCGGGGTCGTCGCGCAGTACCGTGGTGACGCCGACGATGATGGCGTCGGCCTCGCTCCTGAGCCGGTGCGCGCGCGCCCGGGCCCGCTCGCCCGTGATCCAGCGGGAGGCACCCTGGGTGTCGGCGATCTTCCCGTCGAGCGTCATCGCCGCCTTGAGCGTCACGTGGGGCCGTCGCTCCCGCATCGCGGTGAAGAACACCCGGTTCTGGAGCGCGGCCTCCTCCGCAAGGAGCCCGACGGCCACCTCGACTCCTGCCCGGCGCAGGACCTCGAACCCGCGGCCCGCGACGAGCGGGTTCGGATCCACGAGCGGGGCTACGACGCGCGCCACGCCCGCGCCGACTATCGCCGTGGCGCAGGGCGGCGTGCGGCCCTGGTGGGCGCACGGCTCCAGGGTCAGGTAGAGCATCGCGCCGCGCGCGCGAGGCCCCGCCGCGCGGAGCGCCTCGATCTCGGCGTGCGGCGCGCCAGCCTTCATGTGGACCCCCTCGCCGACGACCGCACCGCTCGGCGCAACGACGACGGCGCCGACCATCGGGTTCGGCGACGTGAGCCCCCGCCCCCGCTCGGCGAGCTCGAGCGCCCGCCGCATGAAGCGCTCGTCGCTCGAGGTCATCCGGCCGGCACCAGAGCGTCCACGAACGCCTCCGGGTCGAACGGCTGGAGGTCGTCGATGCGCTCGCCGACGCCGATCAGCTTGATCGGGACCTTCAGCTCGCGCACGATCCGCACGACGATGCCGCCTTTGGCGGTGCCGTCGAGCTTCGTGAGGGCGACCCCCGTGAGACCGATCGCCTCGTGGAACATGCGCGCCTGGGCGAAGCCGTTCTGGCCCGTCGGCGCATCGAGGACCATGAGCGACTCGTGCGGAGCGCCCGGGAGCTGCCGCTCGATCACCCGCTTGAGCTTCGCCAGCTCCTCCATCAGGTTCGTCTTGGTGTGCAAGCGCCCGGCCGTGTCGATGATCAGCGCATCCACCCCGCGGGCTGTCGCCGCCTTCACCGCGTCGAACACGACCGCCGCGGGGTCCGAGCCGGCCGCCTGGTGGATCACCTCGACGCCGATCCGCTCGCCCCATCGCTGGAGCTGCTCGATCGCCGCGGCCCGGAACGTGTCCGCGGCTGCGAGGAGGACTTGCTTGTGCGATCCCTTGAGGGCGGCGGCGAGCTTGGCCGCGGTCGTCGTCTTCCCCGCACCGTTGACCCCGAGCATCAGCACCGTGGCGGGCCGGTGGTCGAGGTTGAGCGACCGCGCCGCGGGCTGGAGGGTATCGGCGAGGAATCGGCGGAAGAGCGGGCGGAGCTGGTCGGCGCGCGTGACGGTCCCGAACATGACCTCCTCGCGCGCGCGGTTCGTGAAGTCGGCGGCGAGCGCGGCGCCCAGGTCGGCCGCGATGAGCAGCTCCTCGAGCTCCTCGTAGAGCGCATCGTCGATCGGCCGCTCGGGCTCGAGCACCGCGCTCAGACCGCTCCCGAGGTACTCCTGCGACCGCTTGAGCCCCTCGCGGAGCCGGTCCCTGAGGCCGGAGAGGAACGTCACGGACCTTCCGGCACGACGAGCCGCGCGATCACGGTGCCGCTCGGGCCGAGCGGCGGCAGGAGGCGGCCGTTCAGCTCGAGGGTGACCCCTCCCGCGTTACCGATGCTGAGGACGAACGGCTCGTTCGAGATCCACTCGCGGACCTCGCCGGCCGGGATGTTCTCCTCGCTCGTCCGTCCATCCCCGGTGCGCACTCGCATCCACGTCGCCTCCGTCGTGCGGGCGACGAGCCGATAACGTGACGCAACGTCGTCGATCACACCAACGGGGGTGGAGGTGGGCGGCACCGGCGGTCTCGGCCCCGACGCCACTGTGGTTGACGGTAGCACCGACGAGGGCTCGAGACTCGGCGCCTTGGCCGCCACGCTGGGCCGCGCCGCCGGCGGCGCCGGGGGCGCGCCCGCCGACGCGGGCGCCCGCTGCTCGCCCCGGCGCTCCCCCGCAGGCTGGAGCGCGAGCGTCACCAAGAAGAGGGCGACGCCGAGGACGACGAGCAGGACGAAGCTCACGAGGACCGCGCCGCGACCACGGTTCTCCCGGCGCGTCCCCAACTCCCGCGACTTCCGCGACTCGGGCAGAGCGGCGTCGTGTCCGTGGACGGCGTGCGGCTGCACCCCTTCCTGATAGCGGGCGAGCGCCTCGTCAGGAGGCTCGCGGAGGACCTGACAGTACGCGCGGATGAATCCCCGCGTGAAGGCGGGGGCCGGAAGCGCGGCGAGATCGTCCGCCTCGAGCAATTCCAGATATTGGTGCAGGACCCGAGTGGAGCGGGAGATCTCGTCGAGGGAGAGCCCTCGCCGCTCGCGGAGCTCGCGGAGATAAGAGCCGACCGACGACATACCTGCGTCGGCGAGTTTAGCCTATTTCGTCAGCCCCTTCACCGATTTACTGAGCGCTCGCCCTAGGCGTTGAGGTTGACCGAGACGAGCTTCGAGAGCCCAGGCTCCTCCATGGTGACGCCGTAGAGGATGTCGGCTGCCTCCATGGTCTTCCGGTTGTGCGTGATCACGAGGAACTGGGTCCGGCTCGTCAGCTCACGCAGGACGCGCAGGAACCGGTGGATGTTGGCATCGTCGAGGGGCGCGTCTACCTCGTCGAGGACGCAGAACGGGCTTGGCCTGAAGTAGAAGATCGCGAACAGGAGCGCCAGGCCCGTCAGCGCGCGCTCACCGCCCGAGAGCAGCGTCACGGACTGCAGGCGTTTGCCCCGGGGCTGGGCCATCAGCTCCACGCCGGTGTCGAGCGGGTCGCCGCCCTCTTCCGCCTCGACGAGCCGGAGCTCGGCCCGGCCGCCCTCGAAGAGACGCTCGAAGAGCTCCACAAAGTGACGGTTGACGTCCTGAAACGCCTGGGCGAAGCGCTCCTGCGCGCTCCGCGTCATGCCCCGCAGCGCTTTTTCGAGGTCTTTGATCGAGGCGACGAGGTCGTCGTGCTGTGTCTGGAGGAACCCGAGCCGCTCGTCGAGCTCGCGGTACTCGTCGTCGGCGACGAGGTTCACGGGTCCGATCGCGGCCAGCTTTCCCTCGAGCTCGACGATTCGCGCCCGGACCGTCTCGAGGTCCCGCGCCGGGTCGTGCTGGGCGGCGAGCGCCGCGTCCGCCACGCCGTACGCCCGCCACGCCTCCTGCTCGAGCTCCTCGCGCCTCACCCGGCACTCCGTCGCCCTCAGGTCGATCTCGTGGATCGAGGCGATGAGCCGGCCGAGCTCGCCGTCCACCGCCCGCTGGTCGACCTCGATCGTGCGCAGCTCCCCCGCGAGCTCCTCGTGGCGCTCTGCCGCCCTCCGCACCTCGGCGTCCATCCGATCGCGCTCGACCGCGACTTCGCGCGCGCTCGCGTCGGTGCGCTCCCTCTCCTCGCCGAGCCAGGCTCCCCGGTCGGCGAGCTGCGTCTGGCGCTGTCGGGCCTGGTCGATGCGCACGGTGAGGTCTCGCTCGATGTCGTCGATCCGGGTGAGCTCGCGGCCCAGCGCCTCCACGCGCTCCGTGGTGGACGCCAGGTTCACGCGGCACCCGGTCGTCTCCGCGACCAGCTCCGTTTCCCGCGTCTGCGCGGCCTCGATCGCCTCTCGGAGCCGTGCCATCTGCGCCTCGTGGGTCGCCTCGGCCTCGCGCGCGAGCGCAACGCGCTGCTCGAGCTGGCGGAGTGTCGCCACGGTTTCGGCGCCCTCCTGCGCGACCTGGCGTGCCTCCACCTGGATCGTCTCGCGGTGCCGGTGGACCCGCTCGTGCTCCCGCGCCGCCTGCTCGAGGTCCTTCGCGCTGGCGAGCTGGTCCGCCTCCCGCGTGTGGAAGGTCCGCTCGATCCCGGCGAGCTCGGCCCGGATCGCCGACACCTCGACCTCGAGCCGTGCCACCCGGGCTTGGGTCTCGCCCGCCACGGTCGAGAGGCGGCGCACCTCCTCCTCGAGCTCGCGCACCTGGCGCTTGCGCGCGAGCAGCGAGTGCTCGACGTCGGCCGCGGGCGCCGGGCCACCGCCGTGGAGCCGTCCGGTCGGGCCGAGCACCTCGCCCGCCGGTGTGACGTACGTCGCCACGACGCCGTTCAGCCGCCAGAGCGCCTCCGCCTGGTCGAGGTGGTCGACGATCACGACCTGCCCGAGGAGGTAGTGGACGAGGCTCAGGCTCGGCGCGCCCACGCTCAGCGCCACCCAGCTCACGCCGTTCTGGTCCGGCAGCGGGCCAGTCGGCACGGGCAGGTGTTCGAGCGGCAGGAACGTGGCCGCACCCAGCGAACGCTCTTGGAGGTACGCGACCGCCGCGCGCGCGTGCTCGAAGCGTTCGACGACCACCCACTGGAGACGCTCGCCCAGGACCGCTTCGATCGCGCGTTCCATGCCCGGTGGCACCTCCAGGAGGTCCGCCACCGTCCCCACGACGCCCGCCAGCGCCGCCGCGCGTCCTTCCCCGAACACGGCGCGCACGCCCGCGCCGTAGCCCTCGCGGGCACGCTCGAGCTCTGCAAGCGCTTCGAGACTCGACCGCCGAGCCGCGAGCGTGACCCGCGCGTTCGCCAGCGCGCCCGCCGCCTCGGCCAGGCGACGCTCCTCCGCCGCGAGCCGCGCCGCGAGGCGCTCGCGCTCGCCCGCGAGCGCGCCGAGCTCCGTCTCGGCCACGTCGCGCGCTTGGGCGAGGCTCGCGCGGAGTGCCAGAATCCGCGCCGCCTCGGCCTCCGCGTCAGCGACCTCGGCCGCGAGCCGCTCCGCGCGCCGGCGGAGCTGGGCCTCGCGCTCCCGCAGCTCGCCCGCGTGCCGCATGAGGTCGACGCGCTCGGCGGCCACCCGCACCTGCTCGAGCCGCGCCGCCTCGGCTCGCTCGCGCTCCGCGGTGAGGGCCTCGCGGTGGCGCTCGAGTGCGGCGGCGAGCGCGTCCGCCGTGCGCGCCCGCTCCTCGGCGAGCCGTGACGCTTCGGTGAGCGACTGCCGCGCGGTCTCACGCTCGCCGACGATCGCGCCGAGCCGCTCTGATGCGGTGCCGATCTCCTCGTCGAGGCGGAGGGCCTCCTCGCGGAGCTCCTGGAGCTGGACGCCCATCTGCTCGCGCCGCTCGAGCAGCCGCTCGAGCTCGCCCTGCACCTTCTGGACCGACTGCCGGAGGTCCGAGAGGCTGTGGTCGCTCTCCTGGAGCCGCTCGCGCTGCCGCGCCTCCCGCGCCGCGAGCTGGGCGGAACGCGTCCGGAGCGCCTGCTCCTGGTCGCGCAGACGGGTGAGCTCCCCCGCGAGCCGCTCGCCCTCCGCGACGCGCGCCATGTACTCGGCCGCGAGAACCGCGAGCGCGAGGTCGCGCTTTGTAGTCTGGAGCGCCTTGTACTGCCGTGCCTTTTTCGCCTGCCGCTCGAGCGAGGAGAGCTGGCGCTTGACCTCGTCCATGACGTCGCGCACGCGGACGAGGTTCTGGCGGGTCGCGTCGAGCTTGCCCTGGGTCTCGTTGCGCTGCTGCTTGTAGCGCGCGATCCCCGCGGCCTCCTCGATGAAGACGCGCCGCTCGTGCGGCTTCGCGGTCAGGACGTGGTTGAGCTTGTCCTGGTCCATGACCGAGTAGGCGCGCGGGCTCGCGCCGGTGCCGGCGAAGAGGTCCAGGATGTCGCGCAGGCGCGAGGGGCTGTTGTTGAGGAGGTACTCGCTCTCGCCCGTGCGGTAGAGCCGCCGTGCGACCGACACTTCGGCCCACGGCACCGAGAGGGTGCCGTCGTTTCCGAAGGTCAGCTCGACCTCGGCGAGCCCGACCGGCTTTCGTGACTGCGACCCGCCGAAGATCAGGTCTTCCATGCGCTGACCGCGGAGCGACCTCGAGCTCTGCTCCCCGAGGGCCCACCGCACGGCTTCTGCCAGGTTCGTTTTCCCGCAGCCGTTCGGCCCGACGATCGCGGTGATACCGGGCAGGACCTTGACGACAGTCTTCTCACCGAAGGACTTGAACCCGTGCAGCGTGACGGACTCGAGGCGCATGGCTTTTTCTAACACGCAGGGGTGCGTACGACCAAAATAAATGTACCAGGGGTGGGGCCGGAGGGCTGTGCCGACCCCAGATGTCGAGGGTCAGGCGGCGGTGGTCATCCTTTCAGATAGCAGCACTTCTTGTACTTCTTGCCGGAGCCGCAAGGGCACGGGTCGTTGCGCCCGACCTTGGCGCCCGTCGGGGTGCGCACGGGCTCGCGCTTGAGGGGCGGGGTGGAGCGTCCGGGCTCAGCCGGCAGCTCACCGCGGGACTCGCGCGCGTCGGCCCAGGCCGTGATCGCGGGCAGCTCCATCGGCGCGTCCCGCACGATCTGCACCTTGAACAGCCGCTCGACGACCGCCGCCTTCACGCGCTCGACCATGTCCTGGAAGAGGTCGAACGCCTCCTTCTTGTACTCGGTGAGCGGGTCCCGCTGGCCGTAGCCCCGGAGGCCGATCCCCTCCTTCAAGTGGTCGATGGAGAGGAGGTGGTCCTTCCACTGCGCGTCGATGACCACGAGCATCTCGTGGCGCTCGAGCGCGCGCACGAGGTCCGGGCCGAGTTCGCGCTCGCGGTCCGAGTAGCGCTCACGCACCGCCGCCCCGACCAGCTCGGCGAGCCCCTCGCGCGAGACGGCCTCCCCGAAGCGCGCAGACGGGATCCGCACGTCGAACTGGCGGTAGAGCGCCTCGCCGAGCCCGCCGAGGTCCCAGTCCTCGGGGTGGGCGCCCTCGGCGGCGTAGGCGTCGAGCGTCACCGCGACGAGGTCCTCGATCCACTCCGCGATCGTGTCCGCCTGGGGCTCCCCCTCGAGGATCTGGCGGCGCATGCCGTAGATGATCTCGCGCTGCTTGTTCATCACGTCGTCGTACTCGAGGAGGTGCTTACGGATCTCGTAGTTGTGCGTCTCGACGCGCTTCTGCGCCGTCGCGATCGCGCGCGTCACGAGCTTGTGCTCGATCGGCTCGCCCTCCTCCATCCCGAGGCGCTCCATGATCTTCTGGATGCGGTGGGAGCCGAAGATCCGGAGCAGGTCGTCCTCGAGCGACAGATAGAAGCGCGAGGAGCCCGGGTCGCCCTGGCGCCCGCTTCGGCCGCGAAGCTGGTTGTCCACGCGCCGCGCCTCGTGCCGCTCCGTGCCGAGAATGTGGAGCCCGCCGAGCCCGACGACGCGCGCGTGCTCCGGCTCGGTGATCCGGCGTGCCTCCCCGAGCGCCGCCGTGCGCTCCCCGGGCGCCGCGGTCGCCGGGTCGAGCCCCTTCTTCCGGAGGATCTCCTTCGAGAGGAAGTCTGGGTTGCCGCCGAGCAGGATGTCGGTGCCGCGGCCCGCCATGTTGGTCGCGATCGTGACGGAGCCCTCGCGGCCGGCCTGGGCGACGATCTCGGCCTCGCGCTCGTGGTACTTGGCGTTCAGGACCTCGTGGCGGATCCCGCGCTTCTTGAGGAGCTTCGAGAGCTGCTCGGACTTCTCGATCGAGACCGTGCCGACGAGAACGGGCTGACCCCCCGTGTTGCGCTCGATGATGTCCTCGACCGCCGCGTTGAACTTCTCGCGCTCGGTCTTGTAGACGACATCCGGGAGGTTCACCCGGACGAGCGGCCGGTTCGTGGGGATGACCGTGACGTCGAGCTTGTAGATCTTCGCGAACTCCTCGGCCTCCGTCTCGGCGGTGCCGGTCATGCCGGCGAGCTTCTCGTACATCCGGAAGTAGTTCTGGAACGTGATCGTCGCGAGCGTCTGGTTCTCGCGCTCGATCCGCACGCTCTCCTTGGCCTCGACGGCCTGGTGCAGGCCGTCCGACCATCGGCGCCCCGGCATGAGTCGGCCCGTGAACTCGTCCACGATGATGACCTGGCCGTCCTTGACGACGTAGTCCACGTCACGCTTGAAGAGCGCGTGTGCCCTGAGGCCCTGCTGGATGTGGTGGAGGAGCGTGATGTGCTGGGGATCGTAGAGGTTGTCGACGGAGAGCAGCCGCTCGCACGTGGCGATCCCCTGCTCCGTGAGCGCCACGGCGCGCGCCTTCTCGTCGACGATGTAGTCGCCTTCCTTCTGCGCCTCGATCTCGGAAAGCTTGCCTTCGACGATCGTCGCCGCCCGCTTGAGCTTGGGAATGATGCGGTCGAGTTTGTAGTACAGGTCCGTGGATTCGTCCGCCGGCCCCGAGATGATCAACGGCGTTCGTGCTTCGTCGATCAGGATCGAGTCCACCTCGTCCACGATCGCGTAGTGCAGCTCGCGCTGGACGAGCTCGTCGAGCGTGAAGCGCATGTTGTCGCGGAGGTAGTCGAAGCCGAACTCGTTATTCGTGCCGTACGTGACGTCCGCGCGGTACGCCTCCTGGCGCGCGCACGGCCGGAGCGCCGTCATCCGGACGTCCGAGGTGACATAGGCCGGGTCGTAGCGGAACGAGGCTTCGTGTTGGATCACCCCCACGGTCAGGCCGAGCGCGTGGTAGATGGGCCCCATCCACTGGGCGTCGCGCTTGGCGAGGTAGTCGTTGACCGTGACGATGTGTACGCCGCGGCCCGTGAGGCCGTTGAGGTACGCGGGGAGCGTTGCGACGAGCGTCTTGCCCTCGCCCGTCGCCATCTCGGCGATCTTGCCCTCGTGGAGGACCACGCCGCCGATCAGCTGGACGTCGAAGTGGCGCATGCCGACGGTGCGCCGCGCCGCTTCACGGCAGACGGCGAACGCCTCCGGGAGCAGCTCGTCGAGCGGCTCGCCCGCCTCGAGCCGCTTGCGGAACTCGTCGGTCTTCGCCTGGAGCTCGGCGTCTCCGAGCGCCCGGACCGAGGGCTCGAACGCGTTGCTCGCCACGACCGTGGGCATGATGCGCTTGACGTCCCGCTCGTGCTTGGTGCCGAAGATCTTCCGGAGGACCACGTCGATCATCAGAATCGATTATGGCACACCGCGCGACTCACGCTCGCCTTCCGCGCGGTCCTGACGTGCCGAGCAGCTCGCGCGCGTGGCCGCGCGCGGTGTCGGTGACGCGTTCGCCCGCGAGCATGCGCGCGATCTCCTCGACGCGGGCGTCGCCGGCCAGCACCTCGGCGGCGACGCGCACATGCCCGGCGCGCACGCTCTTGATCACGCGCACGTGGTGGCTGGCGCGCGCGGCGATCGGCGCGAGGTGGGTCACGCAGAGCACCTGGCGGCCCTCCGCCGCGGTCGCGAGCTTCTGCGCGACGACCGAGGCGACGCGTCCGCCGATTCCTGCGTCCACCTCGTCGAAGACCATCGTCGGCACTCGGTCTGCCTTCGCGAGGACGGTCTTGAGCCCGAGCATCGTCCGCGAGAGCTCGCCCCCGGACGCCACGCGCGCGAGCGACCGCACCTCCTCCCCGGGATTGGTCGACAGGCGGAACTCGACCCGCTCGAGCCCCCGGGGCGACACGGCCTCGAGCTCCGCCCGCTCCACCCCGATCCGGAATACGGAGCGCTCCATTCCGAGCGCCCGCAGCTCTCGCTCCACGGCCGGAGCCAGGCGCTCCGCCGCAGCCCGCCTCCGCTCGGAGAGCGCGGTGACCGCCTGGGCCAGCTCGGCATGGAGCTCGCCCAGCCTCCGCTCCTCCGCGGCGAGGATCTCCTCGTGGCGCGCGAGGCGGTCGAGCTCGGCGGCGACCTCGTCGCGGAACTTGAGCATCGCCTCCTCGGTGTCGCCGTACTTCCGCTTGAGGCGCGTGAGGGCGTCGAGCCGCTCGTCGATCCCCTCGAGTCGGCCCGGCTCGAGCGTCACCGAGTCGCGGAGCCCCCGGACCGCCGCCCGCACCTCTTCGAGCTGCGCCCGGGCCGCGTCGAGAGGCTCGATGGGCGCGGCGAACGCGGGGTCGAGACGCGCCAGGTCGCCGAGGACCCGCGCCGCGCGGTGGAGCCGTGCCGTCGCGGAGTCGCGATCGTCGTCCAGGAGCGCCGCGACGTCGGCGAGCCCCGCAGTGAGCTTGTCGGCGTGCTGACGCCGCCGCCGCTCCTGCCGGAGTTCCTCCTCCTCGCCCGGACGCAGACGCGCGCCGTCGAGCTCGGAGAGCTGGAAGCGCAAGAGATCCTCGCGCTGGGCGCGGTCGCGCTCGGCGGCGCGCATCCGCTCCGTCTCGGCGCGCGCGGCGCGGAACTTCGCCACGAGGCCCGCCACGCGCTCCCTGAGCTCCTCCGTGTCGGCGAAGCGGTCCAGGAGCTCGAGCTGGCGGGCGGGCTCAAGCAGGCGCTGGTGCTCGTGCTGGCCATGCACCTCGACGAGGTGGTCGCCGAGGCGTTCGAGGAGCCCGACGGTGACAGCCGCGTCGTTGACGAAGGCGCGGTGGCGGCCCGAGCGACCGAGCTCCCGCCGCGCCACCAGGAGACCGTCGTCGAGCGCGAGCCCCGCCTCGTCGAGCGCCGCGACGACGGCGCCGCGCGGCTCGACGTCGAAGACCGCCTCGAGCGTCGCGGCGTCGGCGTCGCTTCGGATCACGTCAGTCTGGGCGCGCCCGCCGAGGACTAATAGGATGGCGTCGATGAGCATCGACTTGCCGGCGCCGGTCTCGCCGGTCAGGACGTTGAGGCCCGGGCGAAACTCCACTGCGACGCTTTCGATGACGGCGAAGTTCCGGATGCGAAGCTCGCGGAGCATCGGAGACGATGCTAGGTCACTCGCCGCGGCCGCTCAAGTCGTATCCGGGGGAAGACGCCCTAGCGCTCCCCCCACTTCAGCTTGGTCCGGAGGACAGAGAAGAACTCCTTCTGCGGGAAGCGCACGAGGCGGATCCTGGCGGCGGCCTTGACCACCTCCACCGTGTCGTGCTCCCGGAGGCCCACCCCGATCTGGCCGTCCACGGTGACCATGACGTCCTGGTCCGCCATGAGCGTGACCTCGACCCGGTGCACGCCGGGGAGGACGATCGGCCGGTTCGTCAGGGTGTGGGAGCAGATCGGCGTCAGCACGATCGCGTCCATGGTCGGGAACAGGATCGGCCCGCCGGCCGAGAGGTTGTAGGCGGTCGAGCCGGTGGGTGTCGAGATGATGAGGCCGTCGGCACGGTACGAGGTGGCGTGCTGTCCCTCGACGGACACCGCGAGGTCGATGATGCGACTCATCGCGGACTTGGTGATGACGATGTCGTTGAGGGCGGCGTACTCCCCGAGCCCCTGGCCGTTCCGGACGACGCGCGCGGTCAACATCATGCGCTCGTCCACCGCCATCCGGCCCGCGAGCAACGCCTCGAGCGCCGGGAACATCTCCTCGAGCGTCGTCGCGGTGAGGAAGCCGAGCCCGCCGAGGTTCACGCCGAGGAGGGGTACCCCCAAATCGCCAACCGCGCGCGCCATGGAGAGGAGGGTCCCGTCGCCGCCGAGCACGACGAGCAGGTCCACCTGCGCCGGCAGCTCCGGCTTGCTCACGGACGGGACGCTCGCCGCCGGGACCAGCCCGGCGGTCTCCTTCTCCAGGACCGCGGAGAGCCGCCGCGCCTGGAGCCACTCGAGGAGTTCCTGGATCGGGGCCCGCGCCTCGCCCGCGCCGGGCTTGGCCACGACGCCGACGCGCTTCACGCAAGCGCCTCGACGCTCCGGTCGATCATGGACTCGAGGTCGCTCGCGGTGCGCCCGTGGCTCGAGCAGTGAAGGAAGAACTCGCGGTTGCCCTTCGGGCCCCGGAGCGGCGAGGCGGTGACGCCGAGCACGTGCCAGCCGCGCAGCACCGCGTATCGGGCGAGGCGGGCGACCGCCTGACGGTGGAGCGCCGGGTCGCGCACGACGCCGCCTTTGCCCACGGCCTCGCGCCCTACCTCGAACTGGGGCTTCACCAGCGCGACGACCTCGCCGCGCGGCGCCAGCACGCCGAACACCGATGGCAGGATCTTCTCCAACGAGATGAACGAGACGTCGATGACGGCGAGCGTCGGCTGCTCGCCGAAGATCCGCGGGTCGAGCGCCCGCGCGTTGGTCTTCTCCATCACGACGACGCGGGGGTCCTTGCGCAGCCTGACGTCGAGCTGGCCCGTGCCGACGTCCACGGCGTACACGCGCGCGGCGCCGCGCTGCAGCAGGCAGTCGGTGAAACCGCCCGTGGAGGCGCCCACGTCGAGGCAGACGCGGCCGGCCACCTTCATCTGGAAGGCGTCGAGCGCGTGGACGAGCTTCTCGCCGCCCCGGCCCACGAACGGCGTACGCCCCTGGACCTCGACGCTCGCTTCCCTGGCGACGAGGGCGCCCGCCTTGTCGACGCGCTTGCCGTCCACGAGCACCTCGCCCGCCAGGATGAGGCGGACGGCCTGCTCCCGGCTCTCGACGAGCCCGCGCTCGACGAGCACACGGTCGATACGCACGCGCGCCACGGGCTTGGTCACGCCCTTCATTATAGGCGACCGCCCCGCCGCGACCGCATCAGAAACAGCAGAACGATCCCCGCGAGAAACCCGCCGATGTGAGCGAACCACGCTATCCCTCCTGCCTCGACGCGGCCATGCGCCGACGCGCTGACGGTGATCAGGCCGTTGAGAAACTGGACGACGATCCAGAAGCCGAGCACGATGATTGCCGGGACGTGCACGGGTCGGATGAAGAAGCCGAAGATCAGAAGCACGTGGACCCGCGCATACGGGAACAGGAACAGGTAGGCGCCGAGGACGCCGGACACGGCGCCGCTCGCGCCGATCATCGGCACCGCCGAGTCGGGGTGGACGAGCGTCTGGGCAAAAGCCGCCGCGACGCCTGACGCGAGATAGAAGAGGAGGAACCGCCCGTGCCCCAGGGTGTCCTCGACATTGTTCCCGAAGATCCAGAGGTAGAGCATGTTGCCGCCGACGTGAAACAGCCCGCCGTGGAGGAACATCGCCGTGAAGATCGTGATGGCTGGGTGCGGGAACTCATCGGCGACCGTGCAGCTACCGCTGAGCCGGCATGGGATCGCGCCGAACTCCGTCACGAACGCCTCGGCGACCCTCGCCGTGTGCGGATCGTCGCTCATGCCGAGCGAGGCCTGATAGAGAAACACGACGACGTTCGCCGCGATGAGGCCGATCGTGACGAACGGAACGCTGCGGCTGGGAACGTCGTCGCTGATGGGGATCATCGGGGTGGGGGCTGGAGGACGACGATCGACGGGCGGTTCAGGTAGCGCTGCGCGACGGCCTCGACATCGGCGGTCGTGACCGCTTCGAGCGCACGCGCGTAGCGCTCGGGGAAATCCCAGCCCACACCGATCACCTCGAAGAACGCGAGGTGCCACGCCTGTCGCGCGTTCGTCCGGCGGTCCAGCGCAAAGCTCCCGAGGAGGTATGCCTTCGCCCGAGCGAGCTCCTCGTCGCTGACCGGCGCCCGGCGGAGCTTCTCGAGCTCGGCGAGGAGGCCCGCCTCGGCCGCCGCGGAGTTCTCGGGCGCCGTGCCCAGGTAGGTGACGAGGAAGCTGGGTCCGGTGCGAAACGGCGTCAGGGCACCGAGCGAGTACGCAAGCCCGCGCTTCTCCCTGAGCTCGGCGAAGAGCCGGCCTGCCGTCCCGGCGCCGAGCACGGCGCCGAGCACGCGGAAGGCGGGATACGCGGGGTCGTTAAGCCCGGGACCAAGGTAGCCCGCGAGGATCTGCGCCTGCTGAGCGGGCCGCTCGAGGACGCGCCGCTCGCCGCTCGGCGCGGCGGGCGGGGCGGCGCCGACTTCGTGCGCGCCGGAGCGCGGAAGCTTCGTGAAGAGCCGCTCGGCGGCCCGGACGACGCGCTCGCGCGACACCTGGCCGCTCACCGCGAGAACCGCCCGGTCCGCCCGGAAGACCGCGCGGTAGTGCGCGGCGAGCTGCGCGCGCCCGAGCCGCTCGACGGCCGACTTGAGGCCGAGGCTATGCCATGCGTACGGATGGCTGCCGTAGAGCTCCCGCAGCAGGGTGTCGAGGCTCAGCGAGAACGGCGTCTCGGCACGCGTCTTGATCTGGCTCAGAACGAGCCGCCGCTCGCGCTCGATCTCCTCGCCGCGGAGCGAGGGCTCGAGCGCGACCTCGGCGATCAGCCCGAGCAGCTCCTCCCAGTGGCGTGCGAGCGCCTCGCCGCGGATCTCCGCGGCCTCCACCTCACCCGAGGCATCCAGGCTTCCGCCGATGTCCTCCGCCGTCTCGGCGACCTGCGTGCCCGAGCGCCGCGCTGTGCCGCGGATCATCGTCCGCACCAGGAAGTTGGTGATGCCGGCGGTCTCCGCCGTCTCGAACCTCGAGCCGGCCCGCACCTGGAGCGACGCCGTGACCACCGGCGCCACCGGATTCTCGCGCACGACGACCGCCATCCCGTTGGGCAGGACGTGACGAGTGACGCTCGGCGGTTGCGCCACGGCGGTGCCGGCTGCCGCGACGAGCGCCGCGAGCGAGGCGAGCATGGCGGAGCTCCGCCCGGGCGTCATCGCGCGGGCGGCACGAACGCCAGCCGGGCGTAGCGTTCGGGATCGAGGTAGCGGCGGGCCGCCGAGCGGATCTGGGCGGGCGTGACCGAGCGGAGGCGATCGACGTAGGCGAGCTCCTCCTCGAGGCGCCACACCGTCTCCGCGCGGCCGAACGCGTAGGCGCGGCCCTCCGCGGTCTCGGTCGAGAAGGCGTAGCGCGCCTCGGCCGCCGTCACGGCGCGCCTGAGCTCGGCGTCCGTCACGCCACGCTCGCGCACGCGCTGGAGCTCCCTCAGGATCTGTGCCTCGGCGCGCGCCAGGTTCGCCGGCTCGAGTTGCGCCGTGACCGTCACCGCGCCGGCCGCCTCGAGTGCCGAGTAGGCCGTGCTCACGGAGCTGACGAGGCCGAGCCTTTCGCGCAGCATCTGCGGCAGCCGCGACGATCGCGACTGGCCGAGGATCGACACAAGCAAGTCCACAACGGGCGTGTCCGCATGGTCGAGCTTTGGGCCGAGCCACGCCATCCCGAGATAAGCCTGCGTCCCGGGCCGCTCGATCTCGAGCCTCGCCGAGCGCCCGGCGTCGGGCGCGGACAGGGGAAGCCGCTTGAGTCCGCTGCGCGGTAGCCGCCCGAGTGTGCGTTCCGCCGCCGCCAGCACCTCCGAGGCGATGATGGGTCCGACGACGACCAGCACGAAAGATTCCGGGACGTAGTGCCGGCGATAGAAGCCGACGAGCGTCTCGCGCGTGAGCACCTGGATGAGCTCCGAGGTGCCGATCACCGGTCGGCCGTAGGGGTGCCCGTCGAACAGGAGCTCGTAGAGCTGCCGCGAGAGACGGCGACGCGGGTTGTCCTCCCCCAGCCGCATCTCCTCGAGCACGACACGCTTCTCGAGGTCGAGCGTCTTCTCGCTGAGCGTCGAGTTCACGCTCATGTCGGCAAGCATCTCGACGGCCGGGATCGCGCGCGGCGCGGGAAGCACGGTGTGGTAATACGTGTAGTCGAGCGAAGTCCCGGCGTTGATGCGCCCGCCGACGCCTTCCACCTCGCGTTCCACGAAGCCCGGAGCGCGGGTGACCGTGCCCTTGAAGAGCATGTGCTCGAGGTAGTGGGCGAGCCCGAGCTCAGACGACGCCTCGTCACGGGCGCCCACCCCAACCCAGAGCTGGACCGCGACGACATCGCTGGCGTGGAATTCCTGGACCACGACCCGGACGCCGTTCACCAGAATCCGCCGGGTGGGCATCGAGCCCTCGGACGGGTTGGGGCTCGAGGGGGTCACCGCGCTGCACGCGCTCCCGAGCAGTGACGCCAGCAGCACGGGCGCGAGCCGCGCCGGACAGGACATACGTGTCAGCGAGGGTACCACACGGGTCGTTTACGAACGGGCAGAATGCCGGGTCGACCCTCGGGTCGCCGTCGGGCACAACGCCGGGACCTCACCATAATCCCGTGGGGTAACCTATTGATATTTCGACATTCTTTCGGCTATGGTCGCTTGGCAACTGCTTTGCTCATTACCGGGCCACGGAGATTCCGGTGTGCTGACTCGACTCGCAGGATGAAAGGGGGGTTGAAGCCGGCTGGCTCGGAAGGAATCACAGTGAAGAGCGCCGCACCACACCTCAACAACGTAAAAGGAACGGGAGAAAGATGAAAAGACTTTTCGCAGTCATCATGAGCGTGGCAGTGTTCGGCGCCCTGGCGCCTACGGTGGACGCTCAGTCGGCCTGCCCCGAGGTTGAGCAGGCGAAGGAGATGTTCAGCAAGGTCGCCAAGGCTCAGGATGTTCAGGCGCCGCGCACGCTCGCCGGCGCTCGTCAGGACCAGCAGGCTCCGCGAAGCCAAGACGTTCAGGCGCCGCGATCGCTGGCCGGCGCTCGCAGTCAGGATGTCCAGGCTCCGCGTGGTCAGGATGTTCAGGCCCCGCGTGGTCAGGAGACGCAGGCTCCGCGTGGTCAGGATGTTCAGGCGCCGCGTGGTCAGGAGACGCAGGCTCCGCGCGGTCAGGACACCCAGGCTCCGCGTGGCAAGCAGGACGTGCAGGCTCCGCGTGGTCAGGATGTTCAGGCCCCGCGAGGTCAGGATACGCAGGCTCCGCGCGGCCAGGATGTTCAGGCCCCGCGTAGCGGTCAGGCTGCCGGTCAGGCTATTCAGGCGCCGCATAGCAGCGACGCCGCGAAGCTGATCCGTGAGGCCGAGGCCGCGTGCAAGGCCGGCAAGATGGCTGAGGCGAAGGCGAAGGCCGAAGCCGCGATGAAGATGCTGAAGTAAGAAGCAGGACGCGTCACCGAAGGCTCCAGGGGTGACCCCCCTGGAGCCTTCTTTTTCGTCCGAGCGGGGTATAAGATTCGTTCGATGCGTTCCTGGATCACGGGCGCGCTCCTCCTCCTCCTTCCGGTCACCTCGACGGCCGCCGAGATCTCCGTGCAGGAAGCCCTGCTCCGCGCGAAGCCTGCCGTCTCCCTCGTCGTCGCAGAGGTCGGCTCGGAAGTCATCGTGACCTGTGGCGGAGGCGGAGAGAAGCTCATCCGTCCGGCGCCGTTCCGCGAGACCGGGACCGGCTGGTTCATCAGCCCGAGCGGATGGATGATCACGAACGCGCACCTCGTGTCGCCTGCCAGCCAGACACCCGCGTGGGTTGCCGACCAGCAGGCGCGCAGGGCCGTGCGCGAGGCGTGCGGGGAGCTCTCGCCCCAGGCGCTCGCGGCTGCCGTCGCGAGGGCGAAAGTCAAGCTGGACCCGTCGATCTCCGTCATCCTCTCGAACGGAATCCGCCTCCCCGCCACCGTGAGCAAGTACAGTCCCCCCGTCGCGGGCGAGAGCATGTCGGGTCGTGATCTGGCGCTGCTCAAGCTCGAGGCCGTTGACATGCCCACGCTCTCGCTCGCCGATTCCTCGAACGCGCAGATCGGCGACAAGATTCACATCCTGGGCTTCCCGGGCGTGGTGCTGAGCCACGAGCTCCTCAACGCGTCGGCCAAGGCCGAGGCGTCGGTGACGAGCGGCGCGATCTCCGGGTTCAAGCAGGACCTCAAGAACCAGCCGGTCATCCAGATCGACGCGCCGGCGGCGTGGGGCAACAGCGGCGGCCCCGCGGTGAGCTCGCAGGGCGAGGTCCTCGGCGTCCTCACGTTCGTCTCGGTCGCCGGCGGCACCGATGAAGGCGTCGTTCAGGGCTTCAACTTCGTCATCCCGTCAGCCGCGGTGCGCGAGTTCCTCAAGGGCACCGGTGTCCCCCTCGAGGAGCCGAGCCGGTTCAACGCCGCCTGGCACGCCGGCCTGCGCGCGTACTTCTCGGGCGACTACTCGCGCGCTGAGAAGTATTTCGCGGAGGCCAACCGGCTCGTCCCCGAGCTCCCCGACGTCCGTCGCATCACCGCTGAGGCGAAAAACCCGCCGCCGAAGCCGTTCCCGTGGGCGACCGTTGCAGCGGTCGTCACGGCCCTGAGCCTCGGCGCCTACGCCGGTATGTGGGGGCTCCGCTGGCGGCGCAACCGCTATCGTATCCGCCCGTCCGAGGTGGTGCGCCTGATCGAGGCATCGAAGGAGCGTCCGATCATCCTCGATGTGCGCGACGCCGCGACGTACCAGAAGAGCCCGGTCCGCATCCCCGACTCCAAGCACATCACGCCCCAGGAGCTCGAGTCCGGCGTCACCGCGCTCAAGATCGAGCCGACCCGCACCGTTGTCGCCTACTGCACCTGACCGGACGAGGCGACCAGCGCCCGGGTGGCGCACAGGCTAAAGCAGCTCGGCTACCAGGACGTCAGAATCCTCAAGGGCGGCCTTGGGAGCTGGGCCAACGCCGGCCTGCCTCTCGAGGCGAAGACCTCGCCCGCCGCGTCGTCCGCTTAGCTGTTCAGCCGGCGGGCGTCTCGCACCGCGCCGTCGACGAAAGGCCCGGCGAGCAGCGTGTGCTCGTCGAAGACCGCCCGCATCTCGGGCGTCGAGAACTGGTCGCCGAAGAGCTGGTAGTCGATGACGTGGCTAGCCACCGCCGCCCCGGGCGCCGGCGAGGAAGTGCATGTGGACGTGGTAGACGACCTGCCCGCCCTCTGGCCCGCAGTGCACTCTGAGCCGGTAGCCGCGCTCGGCGAGGCCCTTCGCCTCGCCCAGCGCTCGGGCCGCAACGAAGCAGCGGCCCAGCACTTCGGCGTCGCCAGCCTCCATCGCCATGACCGACGGGATGTGGCGCCGCGGGACGATCAGGAGGTGGACGGGCGCCTTGGGGTAGATGTCTCGGAACGCGACGACCGCGTCGTCCTCGTACTCGATGTCGGCAGGAGTCTGGCGGTCGATGATGCGGCAGAACACGCAGTCCGTCACGGCGCCTCCTCGACGCCCTGCTATAATACCCGCCTGTCGAGCTGCAGCGACTCCCGAAGGAGCTCCCGATGGGAACGTGTCCGAAGTGCAAGCGCAGGATCCGGAAGAACGGCAACCACGTGAAGCTCGGGTCTACCTGGTACCACAAGGTGTGTCCCGGCCGTTCCGCCCGACTCGCCCCCTCGAGCCCAGCCCGGAACCCGGCTTCCCCTGCCTGAACTCTCCGCTCACATGAGAGTGAGCGCGATCATCCTTCCGAGCAATCAGAGCTGCAAGGCTGGGGGCTGTTCGGCGATTTTGTGATCGCCGCCGAGGCGGGACCGACGTCGAGAACTTCCCTGACGTGGCTACGACGGGGTTAAAAGCTCAGACTTTCCACCGACTCCGGATCATTTCAGCTCTCTTGAAGATTTTCTCGCGCAGATCCTCGCGCACGACTCCACTTGACGCCTCGGCCTGTTTCCCCGCCATCGGCTCTATTTTCAAGGAACCCAGCTTCCGCACGACCCTCCGCATCGCCCTAGACTCGTCCACCAGATATTCGCTCGCCCTTAGGCGAATGAAGTTCCACCCCAGCCTCTCCAGAGTAAGCTGCCTTTCCATTCGTGCGAGGACTGAAGGCTCAGAGACAATTCGATCTCCGTCGCACGACACGACAGCCTTCGTCCCTGCGTTTCCTTCTATCAAGAAATCGACTTCAAACTCACCGATAGCGTACTTGGGCACAGCACGATATCCAAGCTCCACCAGCCGTTCGTTCAGGGACTTCGCAAATTCCGAGTCGAATTGTTCGCCCGGTCGTTGTGCCCGCTTTGATTCCACTCCGCCCTTCTGTGCGTGTGAAATGAGCGCGAGCCTCAGATCTCCTTTCTTGAGGTCACGATGCGGGTCCATCGAATAGACCACCCACAGCTGATCTCGCGCTCGGCTTGCTGCCACATTGTAGATTCTTCGCCATTCATCCGAGCTTCTCAGAGCCAACGCCCCTCCCTTCTGGGCGGTGTCGACGAGCGATAGAAAGACAACGTCCCTTTCATCACCCTGAAATTGTGAGGCATTACCGCAAAGAATTCGTCGGCGTCGATACTCCGTAGCGCTCAGACATCGCCGCAAAATCGAGTCGATCTTGATGGCCTGCTCGGTTCCGACCATACAGATCGCACCGACCGTGCACCGGTCGAATTCTTCGAGCCGACAAATCGCCGTGATCAGCGACGCCACTTCCAGGGCCTCAACTGCGTTCGTCTTATTCTCAGATGCCGCCCCCTGCACACGATGCGCAATCAGGTGAGGATAGACCTGGCTGGTCGATGCCTCCCGTAAAGGAAGAATCTCCCCTCCGTAACAGAGCTGGTTGCTGAATTGAATGATTTCTGGGACACATCTGAAGTGCTCGATGAGTCTGATAATGCCGCCGAAGGCCTGCCGAGCAAGGTCATAGACCGATGTTTTTCCGTCATAAAGCTGTTTGTTCGGGATCCCATCCAGGAATTCGTCGATCAGCCCTTGCACCCGATCGATCTCGAATCCAACCGCGTACGGGCTCACTTGTTCATGATCGCCGATGACGACGATTTTCTTGCCCAAACCAAAAGCGGCGAGCCCCAGGACATCACACTGGCTTGCCTCATCGACGATGATCACGTCAAAATCAGTGGTGCCCAACTCAAAACTTTCGAGGGCGCGTGAGACCGGCATGATCCATACGGGGACCGCCTGGTGGCACTCTGAGAGACTCTTCCTCGCTTCCTCTTTAAGCTTTCCGACGAGCTTCCCAGTGCCTTTACCAATTTTCCGATAAAGTCCTAGCCACCCGTTCAAAGCTTGCTGCTGCTTCAACCCCGTTCTTTCAACTTGGGCCTTCCAGGCCGACTTCTCGACATACATCGCATTGACCTTCTGGAGCTTTTCAGTGAGATGGGCAAGCCGCTCTTCAAGTTTTTCGACGTCTGGTCCAGCCAAGCCGCTCAGTTTCTGAGCCAACTGCCGATGAGTCCACGCCTTGTCGAGGCTGCCAGGAGGTCGGTCGGTATCATGGGGAGCGTCGCGGTGCGTGATCGCCTCTGCCCATTGGGGCGCCACTTTCGAGAGTTGGTCCAAGAGTTTCTTCCGCTCTTCGAATGCAGGCTTTCGCTCGAGCAATTGCGCGAGTCGTTTCCAAGCCTTGTCGTAAGCGTCATAGTCGATGTCTTTGAACGCCTGCTCAAAAGTCTTCAACAGTGGGCGCGAGACTTCCGTAGGCTCCAGCGACCGAATCGTCTTGAGCCATCGTTCCCGCACACCTTTGAGCCCCTTGATTTCGACAGTCTCGACTTGTTTGTCCGTAAGTGGAATCAACTGATCCCGAATGAGATGCACGATCCGGGCTGTTTCGGATTCCTTGTGGGGCTGAAGTGGTAGCCGATTGAATAACACCTCCCACTTGAGCCCGACTTCAGCCATTTCCGTCTTGAGCTTCCCCCAGTGCTCGTCCATCCAGTTGACGGCTGCTTCGAGCTTGACGGCATAGGCAAACATGGTTTCTTCGGGCTTCGGACCCATACCTTCGGAGCTTGGTACCGACCGACCGGCCATCTGTCGATCCCAGCGTTTGCACAGGTTCTCCCGCACCTGACGGATTTGGAGGAAATGAAGGACCGCTTCGAAGTGCTCGACCTCTTTGAGCTCACCTTGATCGGTCTTTGCTTCCTGGGTGAGCCGGCTCCACTCCGGATGGAAAAGCGACGTGAGCTTTTTGAATTTCTTAGGCGATTTCAGGTGTTCGATAATTTCTTGCAGGATCCGAATCTGGTCAGGCGCCGGTAGAGTCGATTCAATAACAGGCCCAAGCCGAACGACGAGCTTTTCCTTCTTACCGATCTGATCTCTCGAAGTTCTGACCAACTCGATGAGTTCTCGCCAGGAATCGGCCTTGTCCCCATGCTCGCCACCGGCTTGTACGCACTCCATGAACCAAGGCGAATCGAGTTCCACGCCTTCGATGGCGTTAGCCAAATGATGCTTGAGCCTCTCGAGCGCCACCACACCTACGGAGGCTGGCTCCCAGAATTCCTTGATCTCTTCGGGGATCTTCTTGTCGAGACTCTTGAACTGGTCGAAGTAGCTGATGAACTCTTTTGCAGAAGGCAACTGGTCCAGACTCGGAAGCGGGCCCGCAAGGAGCGCATTGTCCTCATCCGTCAGCTGCGAATTCATCCGATAGAGTTTCTTTATGTCTTCTTCACTGAGCGGGCACTTATCGGCTTCGGACGTTGGCCCAGGGATCCAGCCATGCTGCTCGCGTTCGCTCGCGATCCTCCGGCCCAATGCGGCCGGCAGGTTCTTTTGACCCTGAAAATCCACACGCCTGTACTCCATGAGCGCCGCCTCACGGAGGTCCTGCCTGAGCTTGTCCGATTCCTTGACGAGCTCGGTGCGCTCTACGGTCAGTTGGCGAATCTCTTCCTCGAGCTTCGGAGCACTGGATTTCGCGAGGTAGTTGATGATTCCAGAGATGGATTCATCGAGTTCTTTCGAACTGTCGTCGTCTCCATGAAGCACACTCACGCACAGTGGCCTCAGGCTGGGTGCCAGAAGCTCCTTGACGACTCGCAAGGCTTTTGAGGCGTGACTCGTCACGAGGATTCTTTGATGCTTGGCCAAGAGATGTCCGATGAGATTGGCGATCGTGTGAGTCTTGCCAGTGCCAGGGGGCCCCTGGACCATGACGGTATCTTTGGTCTCTAATTCCTCGATGACGCGCTGTTGTTCCGGATTCGCGGGCTTCGTCAGCAAGAGATCGATCGACTGCCCCGAAGGCTCGACACGATTTTTTGCTGCTCCCGCACCCCTCCTGTCTTCTGTGCCGACAAGCCTCAATAAGGCCTCCGGTACCGCGTCTAAATCAGGAAGCTTCTGAATGTACGCTTCCAGTGCCTCCACATAACCCTGACCCCGATATCCCAGAAAGAAGGTCGGCTCACGATAGATGCATGGCACGCCATCGGATGGCATCTGTGCGACCGAGTCACAATAGGCTCCGTCCGGCCAGAACTTATGGATGAAACTCTTGAAAAATTCGCTCGTGGCTTCCGCATCGAGCGGGTGAAGCAACTCCTTCTCAATTTGTTCGCGCAACTGCTGAATGGCTTTCCCATCGATCCCCGCGTATCTCAGGAGAGGTGTGTAGAGCTCGGGGCTTTCTGGGGATTCCTTGATGAGGAACTCGGGCACGGACGGATTGAAAACCAGTTCGACACGCTGAAGCAAAATAGGGTGCTGGATAAGGACGTCGTCTGGCTTCTTGATTCTAAGAATTCCATCGGCGACAAACAGCTGCAATTTTTCTGATTCTCTTTCGAATTTGCCGTAAAGGTCGAAGAGGTCCAAAAACACATTGAGTGAATCGCGGAGTTGCTTCTCTGCCTTTTGCCATTCGCGTTTTTGCTCGTACCACTTCTCGAAGGCCTCGACGCGCTCTCGCGATTCTTCGAACAACTCATCGGTTTCCTCGCCCGCGACACTTGTCGTTTTGCGTCTGGCGTGAATCTCGGGCTCGACGCCGAATTGTTCCCAGTCTGGCTTCAGCCACTTTTCGATCGCGACGGAGGGCTTGGGACAGTGGGACTCACGCGGACGCGCCACTTTAATGATGAATCCGGAGTCTAATTCTCCGCGTTGAACTGAAGGGTATTGCGGTACGGCACCATAGCTGAGCTTCCACTCATAGAGGCCCATGTCGATGATAGGCGGAGACTTCACTTGATGCAGTTCCTGTAAGAACCGGAATATTCGCTTTATTTTGTCGCGATCCGTTGCTGAGCTCATGAGC